>JBPCNB010000775.1:0-2424 GCA_051001675.1 Nitrososphaeraceae archaeon
TATGAAAGATTATAGTTTCATAATCCTTAATCCAAACTATTCTTATTCTGGCTATAAGGGGCTTGCCGTAGAATATCAGATTTTTCATAAAATTTGTAGCAGTTATATTGTAAGCATTTTTAAGTTCTATCTCTGCGGTGTCTCCGAAAAGGCCCTTCATAATTCCTATACTTTTATTAAAAAGCATAGAATAACTTTCAAAATCTATTGTCTCTTTTTTTAGACGTAGGTTTAGCCCTAGTAGAATGAAAAGAATTCTTTCCATAGCGCAGCGATTGCCTATAGGTGTAGGATTGTACTGCGAAAGGAATTCTTTGAAATAATTTATATTCCATCTCTCCATTTTACCTTCAAGAGTTGAATTGAGTGCGTATGAATAAGCTTTAATGAGATTTTCCGGCACATTAGACATTCTTTGAGTTTCCGGAACGTTAATTTCAATAAGCTTTGGAGCAGCTTTTGTGTCAGAATTGTGGTCAAACTCATTAAGAATTGATGTTATCTTATCGACGACGTAATCTAAGGAACTAATAATTTCTTCATTCTTGAATCTATATACAAAATACCCTGAATTTTCTAATGCTCTCTGTCTTATCCTATCGTTTTTCTTAATCTGGGGTTCCTCATGATAAGGCCCATCAACTTCGACTATCAGATCCTTTTTGACAAGAATATCTGGAGTATAGAAATTACAGCTTGTATACCAGATTTCAGGTTCTAATCGAATTTTGATACCTCTAGAATACAGGGCTCTTGCTAATTGTACTGCGTATTTTGTAGGTTCAGAATGCTTTATCCCTGATTGATTATTACTACTGTCATGTGAAATAAGAAGATGATTCGATGCATCATAATATGGATTGTCGCTGGCACAATTACGACAGTACTTTTGGAAGCGAAACAATTGTTCGTTTCCGCATGTTTGACATCTTCGTTGTTCAGCCAAGAGACTAATATTTCTCATTTATAGTTAATAAGAAAGAGGCTTATGCCTTTTGGAAATGAGTGACTCTTTTGTGCTTTTTGTGATATTTGTAGGTTTAATCTTAGTCGCTATATAGATTAGGGCGGCAAACAATACCAAGGAGAAGCAGCTAGTACCAGACAATAGAAAACTTTTGAAACTTCTTACTTCATCATTCTGATGAATCGTGAACTTGGACTTCATACACTTGCGTATTGCATCCCACCGACTCCTTTACATAAATGCTTGGAATCCTAATCAACCCATGTCCATACTGCAATATGGAAGTTGATTGCATCTAATTCACGTTTTCCGTGCTCATGTGAAACGCAATTGATGTTGGATCTAGTTATAATTGGGAACAAATCATTCCTTGAGATTTTTAATTTCCACATCCTAAGAGAGGGATTTCATGTTGTTCAAGTCAGAGGTTTCCTCTCTTGACCACCATATTTTTAATAAGCTTATTTTTGTAAATTGTTAGCAATGAAAAAGGAATTTGTTGTTTCTAAGATAGAATCTTCTCAAGATAGCAGTCAATATGTATTGGTTGCTTTTACTGATCCTAATGAGCCCAAGTCAGCAGGAGGTTTCGATAAGAGTGGTGAAGCGATACCATTTACATCTCCAGAAGACTTAATGAAAAATCTACCTAAAGCCATGTCTAATATGTTTGGTGCAGGAGGAGGAATGCCTGGAAATTCTCCAACCTTTAAAATCACTATGAAAGAATATGAGCATATGACAATAAAGGTTGGAGATAAAGTCGGAATAGAAATTAATAAAATAGATAGCAGCAGTGGAGTTTGAAAGATCAACCTTTTACCATATTCTCTGTGATATTCAGTTCTTATTTCTCTTATTTATTGCTCTTACTCTTGGAGTCATTTACTATTATTGAAAACTTCAGCAAAATGGTGAAGTGCCCTTTCTGCTTCCAAAACCCTAGCTAAAGTTCGAAAATACTCTTTCTTTACTTCTTCATCTCTAGCATTTATGAACATGTCTTTCAAAGTACTCTATCCGCTGTTTCAGCTGAGCCATGTCTTCGACTATCTGTTGTAATGACGATGACTTTTGGATATCTTCACGCATAGCTAAATTTTTTAATAAGGCGAATATAGTCTTCGCCAGTTAGACTTTACATACTAGTCAACAAGAGTAAATTCAGCTAGTAATTTATATTACACTACAAATCATTTTCAAGAAATACATAAAATAATCTAGCTCAGATTATTAAGATTAAGACAGATATTATTAGAAAACTAACCTTCTTTGATATATACCATCATTTATGATGGTTCGGTGAGTTGAAATAATTCAATCCATATGCCATCAGGATCTTTGACATGTGCTGACCAACCTTGTGTTAGAGACGGATCAATTTCAGTAGGTTGAGCACCCGTGTTAACTAGTTTTTTGTACGTTTCCGTAACATCATCTACTACAAATCCTAAGTG
>JBPCNB010000776.1:0-8004 GCA_051001675.1 Nitrososphaeraceae archaeon
GAAATCGATTCGAACGTTGGATGATGAATACTACACACTACAAAGAGAAATCTCCCGATGCAAGAGCAAGATTAAGAATCTATTCGATTCTAAGCATGAGATTATTGCGGAACGGGCAGATTTACTACTCAAATACAACGGGATATCCATCCAATTGGACAAAATAAATGCACAGTTGGATATCATAGCAGGCGAGCGAAGAAGACAGAAACAAGACAACTTTCGAGCAGTTTACAATGTAAATATTTCCGAAGCAAAGGATTCAGCTAAGAAGAAGCTACAATCTGGTTCAAAGTTGAGCCTTGAAGAATTACGATTGCTTTATGATGAAAATGAGGATTAACATCACAAAAATCTATTACCGTTCATGTACTGCCAGCATTCTTGATTACTAGTTATTGAGCCGCATAAAATCACAAGATATTGACTCACTATACTCAGGTCTTCATTCATTTGACCTGAATCCCAGACAGACCATATAAAGTTCACTGCTTTGCTGTCTGCTTGCCACCGGCTTTGTCATTAGGACTTTGTTGAAGTAAGCTTTGACCTCTTTATTAAATCCGTTCAAAAACTCTCCCTCAAATACTTTGAGAACAGCATTGCCACCTCTTACTAGTGTTTCTGTAGCAATGTTCATACTACTTTTGCTTAACGAAATCTGTTTGGAGTGATCAATGTCCCAAATTCCGCTAATCTTCGGGGAAATATCTGATAATATAGTGTTCGCCTTTCCATTCAGGGTTTGCATAAGTAAGTCAACAGTACCCGCATTCTCAATATCGCCTTGCAAAATTGTTGTTCCTTCCAGTTGTGCAACTTTTTCAATGTCGACTCCGATAACCTTTCCACCTTGGCTTACAGCCGTTCTAGCCACCTGAAGCCATCCTCCCGGTGCACAACCTAAATCTATGACAGAGTATCCTGGCTTGAGTATACGATAAGCCTTATTAAGTTGAATTAATTTATATGCAGACCTGCTTCTGTAGCCTTCTTCTTTTGCTAGTTTACGATAATAATCCTTTTGGGCATCACTTAACTTCATGAGAGAAAACAAATGTTCTTGTCCTGAAACCTAATTTTCAAATCACATTGCCCTTCATTAGTAACTAATTGAGATTTTTATGGTATGCAAAATGTGATTCGGATCGGAATGAACCGAGATACTGGCGACCGGTCTGACACTCAGCTACAGCAAGGATAATACAGGCGAAATCGCCAAACCTTAATTCCGAAGGGATGAATTTCATTTTTTGGTCGTCACCTTCCTATCTCATTCTTTTGGATTTTCTATTACCCTTAGATACTCTGACCAATACTTTCCCTCTCTTATGTTTCTCAGATTGAACCACTTCGGAATCTCGATATACGTGGTCTTCAATTTTTTGCTCAATTTGTGTCTTTTCGAGGAATGATACCACAATCCAATCCTCGACTAGGCCGCAATTATGGGGGCCATATAGACTATCAATTGAACACATATGTTCAACAGGACAACTTAGGCATGGTACTGAATCGATACAATCAATGTTGATTGGCAATTTGGTAGGAATAAGCCTATAAGTCCACCGTCCGTTTTCGAAGGATTTCACTCTTTTGATAAGCAAACGCTTCTCAAGACAGATTGCCACCCGAGAGCCTTCTCTGCTACTTAGATCAAGCTTTTTGCAAAGGTTGGATTGGACGATTCCGTCCTTACCATTATTCGTAATAATTCGAAGACTTCTGCCTGTCAAATCTTCAATTCTGTCCAATTTTTCATTAACCTCAGATGTACTAATATAAATCAGTCAACTCATAATTATTCGTTTTTGTAATGACGACCGCAAATCATGTCTTACCGAAGATTTTGTCAAAATATTCAGATTGTTCATGACTGAGTTCACTTGCTTCGCCTTCCTCAATACTCGCTAGATTTTTTGCTAATTTTTTCTTGTACTCAAGTTGCATTTGGCGAGCAATTTGGATTCTTTGAGCCTGAGGCGAACCTGCTCCGTGCATAGATTCAGTGAGATATCCTACAGCATTCCTGCCCAGCGTCATATTTTCAATCAATCGAAGTATCCTTACCCTGTTCTCTGTTGAAACTCCCTTTCTTCCCTTGAGATACTTCTCTAACAAAGGACCAGTCTCTGGACTTCTGAAGTCTTTTTCTGAAGGCATCGTAACCATCAGTCCGCCTGCAATGTCTTGTGCCAGTCTGCCTATTTCGTAGGGAAATCTCGTGACATTGTGCTTGCACACATTAGCGAGCATGTCGTCATTCTGGTAATTACCAGCCGAAGTTCTGTGAGCTTGATAAGAGGAAGCGATACCTGCAGCAAATATAGTTTCATTGAGATGTGTCATCTCCACGAGTTTGTCCTTAATATGGGATGCATTAGCTACACCGTTATAATCTGCGATAGCCGCAGCTGCACCAACTAGGACATCTCCAAGGCCTGTCTTGCACACATAACTTCTCCTGTGATAACATGTAAAGCGTTCCACTAACATTGATGCAAATTCGACTTCGCCCTCCATGAAGACTAGTTCTTTTGGAATAAAGACACTATCAAATATTATCATAGCTTCTTGTCCAGAAAATTTTGCGTTCCCTGCGTCCAAGTCACCTGCTTCCATGCTTCTGGTATCACAGGACTGCCTACCATAAATGTACGTAATCCCTTTAGCATCGGCAGGCACGGCACCAACTATAGCATATTCTTTATCTTCCGGTCTGAGACGCATAGTAGGCATTACCATTATCCAATGAGAATTTATACATCCCGTCTGGTGTGCCTTTGCACCGCTGATATATACCCCTTTTTCATCCTCCTTCACGACATGGACGAAAAGATCAGGATCTTCTTGCTGAGAAGGTGACAGACTCCGATCTCCTTTAACGTCTGTCATTGCTCCTCCGACAACTAAATTCTCGGTCTGAATCAACTTAATGAATTCTACAAGACGTTTATGATAGCTCGTACTATATTTGCCATCAATTTCAAAAGTTGTGGAATAAAGGGAATTGAGTGCATCCATTCCAACACATCGTTGAAAACATGTACCTGTCAACTGACCGAGTTTTCTTTGCATTCTATTCTGGTTAACTAAGTCTTGTGCACTTTCTGCAATGTGCAGAAACCTATTAACTTTCCTATCCGTAAGAGAGGAATGGGAAGAGCCAATTTCCGGTTCATTGTTCGCAATATCGTAGGTTTCTGCCACCGCATTAATTGATGGCCTGATCATAGGATGGTCGACGGGCTCCTTTACGAGTTCGCCAAACAAATATACCTTAATATCTCTCCCCCTGAGGCTTTCAATATATTCCGCCCCACTTGTAATAGGCATAATAAGTAAATATATCTATGATATTATTTATATCTTATTGGAAATTTTATAAAAAAACGATATTGAATTCTTGTTGATTTGATATTGTTGTCCCATTTCGGTCAGGACGTGGCTAAATGCCCAAGGGTGTTTGCTTCCAGATAACAATAGCCAAGCACCAATATATAGAAAGTGGGACATACTCAAAAAGCCAGCTACATGTCATTGTAACAACTCTGACTTGGGCTGGTAGAATTGGTAAATCTTGAGATTCTAGCAATCTTTGATATGATTAAGTTGGGAATGTCTTCAATATTTCTATTTGTCATATCTATCATTCATAATCTTTTTTATGGCCGAAATATTCCATGAAGGCTATGAGTGCAAATTATGTAGACCTAACCAAGATTATCAAAAGCTACCCTGATTTTCCAAAGAGCGGCATCTTATTTAGAGACATTAATCCAGTTTTCCGCAATCACGATGCATTGAATTACATGTCTGAAGAATTGTGTCATCGACTCCGTGCATATCATATTGATTGTATAGTTGGTATAGAATCGAGAGGATTTATTATAGGAACGGCATTGGGGTTGGCTATGGCTAAAGGACTAATTTTGGTTCGGAAAGCTGGCAAACTTCCTGGCCAAACCGTGAAGCAGCCATATGATATTGAATATGGTAATTCAATAATGGAAATCCAGACAGAATCGATTAAAGAAGGCCAAAGCGTACTGATAGCCGATGATCTTGTAGCAACCGGCGGAACTGCCATAGCGGCGGAGCGACTAGTTACACAGTTAGGAGGGAAGGTTGTTGCATTTGCATTTGTCATAGAATTAGCTAGTATAGGTGGAGCAAGCAAGATTAAGGGAATGGGATACGAGGTTCACTCATTGGTGGTGTACCCATAATGTCAAAGAAGCATCAAGCAGGAATTGGAATCATCGGAGGCACTGGCCTGTATGATCCAAATTTTTTCAAAGATATTCGAGAAGTTAAGATTGATACTCAATACGGAGAAACTTCTGATCTGGTAACTATAGGCGACTATAATGGAACTTCTATCGCTTTCATACCTAGACACGGAAGAAAGCATACAATCCCTCCTCATAAGATAAACAGCCGCGCAAACATATGGGCTCTTAAAGAACTCGGTGTAACCAGAATCCTCTCCCCTTCAGTTGTAGGAAGCTTAAAGCCAGAATTTAGGCCCGGTAATATACTGGTACCTGATCAGTTCATTGATTTTACAAAACAAAGAGACTATACATACTACGATGGAGGACAAATTTGTCATATATCGATGGCGGATCCGTTCTGTCCCGAATTACGAGAGCATTCAATAGATTGTGCTAAGAATTTGGGTTATGACGTTCATGCTCAAGGTACCTATCTCTGCATTGAAGGACCCAGATTTTCTACCAGAGCAGAATCCTTATTTTTCAAAGATACTCTAAACGCCGACATAATTGGAATGACACTTGTACCTGAATGTGTCCTTGCAAGAGAAGCACAATTATGCTATGTCTCAATTGCAATGATAACAGACTATGATGTTTGGTCAGATTCACCAGTAAGCACCAAAGCTGTCTTAGATACACTACATAAGAACATTGAGAGAACGAAGAGAATGGTATTAGAATTGGCCCATACAATTTCTGAAAAGAGGAACAAGTGTAATTGCGATAAGGCGTTAGAAGGAGCCCTCATATAATCAACCAATCTTCTTAATTCCGGTTTTCATGGGAATCTACTATTGTGATGTCTCCCTCGATCAATTTTCTTTGAACCTTGAGCTCAACCCACTCTGGGTCTATTCCCATTTTCTTTATATCTTCAAATGTCTTTTTGGATATAGACAAACTAATGTTGTGGCCTCCTATTCTACCAAATGCAATTGCTCTAAATCTAAATGTCCTCCCGCCTTCGATGACAAAAAAGCCAGATAGCTTGCTTGCAATTTCTGTACCCATTACACTTTTGACGTATACATCAACTGGAACATTCTCACGATCTCCGTTGAGAGATGACGTCATTTTATCCCCGCTTCCTCAGTCACCTCTAGATTAAGATTTACATTTCTCTCCACGAGAAACGACCACCACTCTCGATCGATAATTTTGTAGTCTCTTACCTCCACCGTAACGACCTTATCCTCAAGGTCGGAAAATTCAAATTCTCCCTGGCTAATTAGCTTGATTAGTTTCCATCTGTTTCTCCCCTTGATTATCCTGCTAACCGCGACTGCCCATTTTTTGCCTTCTTCTATCCTTGGCATTCCAATAAACTCGACGATATCCAATATCCCCAATCTTTTTTCCTCACAGAATAACTCCTTTGTTAATACACTACGCCATACATCCACCGCGCCAATTGTCTTTTGATTTTCATTAATCTTGATGACTCCGAAATAAACTACCTTATTTTGACCTTCAGTCTCTGGCATTGCTATTTACAATAAAATTATCAATTAGCAGAGATTATTTAGTCCTTGCATTTTCATAATGACTTTCCAATACAATACCGATATTATCTATTTTAATATTCTTTTTGAACTCAACATGCTCTTCTTCACAAAGTATTTTGTATCTGTTGGATGCGGCGAATCTTGGATGTAATGATTCATACTCATCGGAAGTTATCTCAATAAACATTCCTTTACTTACTAATGACTCGGCGGCTTTTAGTGCATCTGGCAAGGGTATTTGCAAGGATTTGGATATTCGTTCTGGAGTCAACTTGCCATTTTTTACAATGAGAAGGAAGGTCTTGGACTCGTCAGTTGAAAGTTTTAGTTGAGAGCTTAGAACTCCTTCGAGCCTTGTGATCTCATCTGACAATAGCTATAACTGTTTCAAGTCATTTTTTAAGATTGTGTTTTTTTGCTGGATTGCCAATTACGAACATTAGTGAGCATTATATCTCTTCACATTCTTGTTCGTTGAAACTGGATTCTACTGGTTCACCGATTTTACAGGAAAGGAGTTGGGCAAGCGTTACTAGCAGGCTAACACTTGAGTCTGGTGAATGATACCGTTCAAATACGATTATTTTGTTGTTTCAGATGTAAGATCTATGGATCCATGTGTTACCAGAATCGCTCGGTTTATCGACTTGCTGGCATCCACTAGCTTTGAAAAAATAGAATTAAAAAAATATATGTTGTAGAGGCGGCAAACTGAGGCCCAGCTAAGACAAATGTGTGTCGGCAATTTTACCATATTCTCACTAAAAAAATATGCGTATTTTGTCCGAGATGTCTTTCTTGTGCAGCATGTTGAGGATCCTTTCGAAAATCGACATTGGAATTAACTTCTTGCGACCTCGTAATTAACTAGGAGATGTCGGCTCCGAGAAAATGAACTAGTCGAAGCAGGCAATATTGATTCTAACCCTAATATTTGGAACAGATCAAGTATGTGGCATGGAGAGTGTGAGTTCGAGCCAGTGCTTTATAGATTATTAACAGTCTACGTGTCTTGATTTTTAATCCAAATATTTCTTGCAAATGATGTATATCTGAGTAACTTCATTATGGATATGTCATTTCTCTCAGGAATTTTTAAGGCAGACCTATCGTAACAAGTACGGTCCAGCAATGAGCATAATTACTATTGCAATAAAAATAAAAGTTATCGCACTATTCACAGTCGAAGGATTAAGCCTTCTTCCCTTGGACTTTAACTTGTTTTCAATTATGGATCCATACAACTGACCACCATCAAAAGGTCCGATCGGAAGCGCGTTGAATATGCCAACATTGAAGTTAATAAACCATAACCAAAATAGCATGTTAGAGATCATTGGAAAATAGGGTCCAAATAAAGCTGATTCGTATTTAGGTGCCATCGTGTCGGAATACGGTGCAGGGAATGGGCCTTCTAATGTCGGGGGTGTAAGAAGAAAGAGATAGCCTCTAGGGTCTAGGAAAGCTTTTTTATAATTATCCAAGGCTTCCGAAGGAGATGCCATTCCTATAATTGTGACGCCCAATATTCCATTCTCATTTTGCCCGGATTCTTTGATGATGTTTCCTCCACCGTCTTTCCATATTACCTCTATATTATTCCCACTACTAGATCGAAGAACTTCCCCTACGTCACTTACATCTCTTATCTCTTGGCCGTCTATTGATTGAATAATCGATCTTTGGGTAATCCCTATTTGTTCCGCAAGAGATCCGGGTCGAACCTCTCCTACCATCACACTGGGTATCTCGTCAAATCCTGACAATGGACTAAGAGTAGACATAACAAAATAGAGGGCAATTAAGGATACTGCAGCAAGTATCATATTGTTGAGCGGACCAGCTGTCAATATTGAACTCTTGTGCCTAAGAGAGGTCTTTTCTAATTCCTCTCGCTGAATATTTACAAACGCTCCGATCGGAAATATTAGAAATAGTACTAGCCCTGTGGATTCCACTTTGGCATTATAAACCCTAGCCACTATTCCATGGCCCGCTTCATGGATAACAATCGTAGCGACAAGGGCAATCCACCCGTACGTCCAAGGGAGTAATGGATTTAAACCTGGGATTAATAAATTTGCTTGGGGTCCAATTTCACGTACCCCTTCTCTTGCGGCAGGATTTGAGAGCATGCTAGTCAGGCCGATAAAAAAAAGAACTATAGCCAATGCCGTAATTAACGGCATAAGATAAGTACTAAATTCAGAGTATACCCT
>JBPCNB010000777.1:0-1226 GCA_051001675.1 Nitrososphaeraceae archaeon
TCCATTAAAGATAGGCAGTCCTCCCAAAGCAAAGGGGCCGACAATGATACCAGCTAATAATTCCCCAAGGACAACTGGCATCTTTATTCTGTGAAATAGTTCAGCAAACAACTTTGCAGCAAAAAGCCAAACTGCTAGGGAGATTACTATATGAAGAAATGATGCTGACGATTCGGCAATTTCAGCTACCATGGACTCTAGTATATCTCCCTTTTATCTAACAGAATCAATCGTTTAATCATTGTTATAAAATGGTTTTGGCTAATAATAGGGCTCTGTTAACTTAAAGAAAGGTAGCTATGGCTGAAGATAGTTCATATTATTCTTATATTGATTTGCACACTTCTAGCCAGATAGTAAGAAAAACAATTATAGGTATTTACACTTGGTGTTAAGTTCTATGAAAAAATCGAGACTAAAAATAATTATTAAATTATAATATAAAAAGAATGAAACCAGCACAGATTGTATAGGAGCAAGCACAGATTGTATGTACATATATCTATATGGATAGACGATATTTGGCGAAATATATATTCAAGTACATATCTTGGAGCACTTTTAAAAAAAGGTGCATCATGCTGCAATCATATGAGTTATTGAACTAAAAGAAGCCTTTAACCATGCAATTTCCTACCATATCACTAGCAATACAAGGCATTAAAAGGGTTAGGGATAAGTGAGCGAGCACTTAGTAGAGTAGTGCTAAAAGTGGCGACTCTAACTTAAATTTCTAGTTATTTAGCTGCTAACGACTACATTAACTCACCAACACCTACCTACCGTATTCAATAGCATGACCTAAAGCTGAGTATGCTTTATAGTTTCATTATGATGGACACTATGAGGCGTATTAGGACAAACCCGTCTGCAATAGCGTATGGTCTTTATTTGTATTTTAATTCCAGGAGTTATAGATTTGCATGCAACTCTCTAGAGCCAATTACAAAACAAAGAGAACACACGTAGCTATTTGGAAATGGGTACAAAAATTCTCCATATTAGCAGAAAGATTTGTAGTAGGAAAGCGAAAAGCCCATGACATTTTTGTTGATGAAACCCTGCTTAAGATAAATGGTCGAGATTATTGGTTATGGATAGCGTATGAACCAAATTTACATATATGCTTGATGTTCCATTTGTCAAGAGAAAAGAACCATCTTTTTTGTATGTTATCAGTTTTTCAAACAGATAAGAACAAGATTTGGAAGAAAACCAATCTACAC
>JBPCNB010000778.1:0-1488 GCA_051001675.1 Nitrososphaeraceae archaeon
GTACCGAACCAAGCGGATCCAAGGTATAAATTTGTGGTCTTTCTAGAATCCCTCCGACTACCACCTGCGTTAATAAAGGGAAGAACCGTCTTTCGAACATTATCACAGACATTAATTTTGCGATCGAGTTCGTGGCCACAACTCTCTTAGTTTCTAGCTTTCTGATTTTGGCCAGAGCAGTGACCTGCCTTACCAAAACTTGCATGTCAGCAATCATTCCTGCGCATGCCGCTCCGACGTGTTCTGTGACTGGAAATGTTTTCTTAGTATTCTTATTTACCACAAAATTTCCATAGGACACACGTTTTTCTGCAGCCAGAATGATCCCCTCATTATACGATATACCAATTGCAGTTGCTCCGGGAAAAAATTGAAAAGCCATGTTTGGTTCATCTCTACAATTAATCTCATTTAGTCTTTTCTAAAAAGGAATATATTAGATTGAGATAAACCCCTCTCGCTGTAGCGTCCCATTTTATAGATTGACCGATTAATGTACCGACTGGGTGTATAACGAGTTGAAAAATATAAGGACCTGAGACGAACTAAAGAGAGTTTTTTTCCGGTTTGAGAATGTTGCTCTTACTCAGAAAATTTGACATTTGATTTTTTATTTTTTACTCGAAGTATGGTCATGTATTCTAATGGACTCTGAGACGAGCCTATTTTGGAGCTCCAGTGCAGTCTTTCCTTCAGGATGCTTTGACTCTGCAATTGCTTCGGCCACAATTCCTATTATATGTCTTAACAAGAACTCATCGCCCCTGGTTGCTTCCGCTGTATATGTTGAATTTGCCTTGTTAACAAACACAACATTTTCATTGGTAAAACTATACCTGGAATCGGATTCGTCTTCGTAAGGGATTACCTTGTAGCCTACCTTTTTCAATGCGAAGGTTTTCTTTAGTACGGGCCGCCTAACTCTCCGGGTTGCTATGTTTACTGGCTGTTGTCCCGTATCGCTCACGTTGGAAACAAGTTGGCTTGATAGGTTTATCTCCACAGGATTACTATAACTAGATGTATTTTGATCTCGATCCACAAAATCTTGCGATGGTATATCATTAGTGCTCGTTTCTGAATAGGTCTGATTCGCCTGTCCTTGCACTTGAGGATTCGGCTGTGGGGAATTCTTGAAGTTGCTGGCGGCTGGATAATTAACATTCACTGCAGTGATAGGGCCGAGAGTTTCTTCCGATTGAGTCAAACTACTGTCTGTTTCAGTTCCCCCTGTTGTTACCACTTGTTTTACCTCGATAGTCTCATAGCCTTCCACCTCCTCGGTTTCAATATTTTCAACTATCGCCTGGCCAAGCACTTTGTCAATCTCTTTGTAAATTTTTGATTCCTCTCTTGTTATCAAGACGTCCTCATATTCGCTTAAACTCGGGAGAACAGTATCAGTTATAAACGCCTGCATTGTCTTGTAAAATTTAGAATATTCCTCATCTTCAATCAGGGCGGACTTGTCCGCAAATCGCGATGTTA
>JBPCNB010000779.1:0-1481 GCA_051001675.1 Nitrososphaeraceae archaeon
ATGGTAAAATGAGTAAAAACTTCAAATTAATATGAAGCGCTTTCACTGTTTCAAAAATTCTGGTTTTGTCTGGCGATATCCTTGATCCCGCTGATTATCGTTGAATGATCAGCATCAACTTTGGTAGTTACGTAAATGAGATGGCTTTCACCCAATGGCATGGTGATACGCTTAATATTTTCATACTCTGCTAAAACGTATTTTCCTCTTCCAATTTTGGGCGCCAATTCACCACGTATTTTCCACGCGTTTAGAGCTAACTGGAGAGATTTTTTACTCTCTTCTGGGGTGAGCAGATTCTCCGTGCCCTGTCGATGATCAGAGTACCTTATTTTTCCGTTGATATCGAAAATAGTAACAAACCGAATATTCGGATCGATACTCATGATTCCTTCGAAGATCTTTCTATAATCCATCCAGGTATGGCGATGGAAAAGTTTTTTTTGGTGATCTTGCACTTTGCATTTATCAGAACAGTAGTAATTTCCGCAACAATAACACTCTATAGCGTAATCCTGAGATTTCGTTCCGCAAACTACGCAACTGGTACTCATATCCATATAAATAATAACGCATAACTATAATAAAAGGAATTTTCTTTTAATTTTTTTTGATTCAAACCGTAATTTCTAAACAAATTATACTTGGCAATAGAAAATTTGTCATTCGCAATCTTTGAATTATTGAAATGCTCTCCCATCGAATTTCTATGTAAATTCTCCATTTTGCTCTATATACAATAGGAAATTAGCGTTACACGTACTCACTTACAGCTCCGATAGCCATAGTGATTTCAGTGACCTTAGTTCTTGTTATTTGAAACTCGTGGCAAGGTAAAGCTAAATGTAGCACCTTTTCCATCAGGATTATTCTCTATTAGTTTTGTTTCATAATTAATTTTTCCTTCCTCAATTTCTCTTACCTTCTTTTCGGCTGGAATTGCTGCGTTCCACAATGTATCAAAGATGTATTGCCCTTGTTCTACAACTTCTTTCACATTATTGTAGATAACCTGAGTGAGAGGTTTTGCTTCCTGCAATACTGTAGTAGCCATGCATTCTGATTCATTTATTGGAATACCTCCTCTGACTCTATCTAAATGACGAAGCACATCAACTATCTTCATTAGTTCTTTGCAATGTTTGACATTGTCCTTGGTTATTTCTGTAAAAGCCCTAATTTTTCCACCTCTTTTTCTTATGTCAATATAACCATTCCGGTATTGTTCTACATCGACTACAATGGAAGGCGCCCTATGATCAAAGAAAATATCCATCTTTTGCTTAACAGTTGACATAAAGTACACACGTCTTCCTACCGCATTTTCCACTCCATATAATTCTCAGATTGGTAACGGTTTTCGAATAACGCGATACTTCAAGTTTCAGAAATGATTCCTGTAGAGCTTCTTATCCTAGCTCAAAACATTCATTATGGGCATGATAATATCCAATAACAACAAAGCATAAGCTCTTGTAGTT
>JBPCNB010000780.1:0-2295 GCA_051001675.1 Nitrososphaeraceae archaeon
GAAAGGAGGAGCGGCTTACTCAAGAAGGTATTGACTTTCTCCTTTTAGTTTCATCGTTGTCTGCTAAATTTTCTACTGGAGCATGTATGAAAAAGATACTATTACTTTACCTTTATTCCTTTATCGCCACATTAATAAGATAATCTACTTAGCACATAAGGCGCATTTGGTTTTATAGGAAGAGAACGGAAGTTTACAGCCTTGTCTAGTTTCAGCACAACCAAATACGATTCCACATTTGTTGCATTGGTGATAACAAATTAGTTGAATCTCAGTGGTAGAAATACCTGTGATAGCAGCACTAGTATTGACCAATACCAGTGTTCATATGAATTCTCAGTATTTCAGCATATGTTGAAAATAATCAATCAAATTGTTATATTTGAATACTTATGAAGACAGTTTTCCTTTTAAGATACAACTACCTCATGTTTTGCTTATCATTGTCATAAATCTAAATAAGACCAATAATACTAGTTGACATGGCTGAAGACCTGGATCTGCATAGCCTTTGCAACCGCATACTTGAATCTGACAGATCTATCAAGTTTGTAGGGATTCCTAATAAAATGGGCAAACAAATTGTATCATCGTAAAGAGCTGGGCTGGTTCCATTCTAACACCGTGGGAAATCGAAAATCTCGCTATAAAGTCCGTATTGAGGATGAATACAAGAAAAGATTTTGAATCAAAGCTTGGCAAACCCATATACTCATTTACAATATATATCAGAAGATAAAAATGGCAACTATAACCTTGGAGAATGAAGAATATCCTATCCTTATGCCATCATTTGACATAGAAGCATGTGATGCTGCGTATGAGCCATTTCTGGTACTAGATCCCCTGACCAAGCAGTACGTAAAACATTATAGCATAAATGTGACAGGAGTGCCTGCTGCTACAGGACTTGATTCAGAAGAGCCTTTTGTATTTCCAGCACTTGGAGAAGATTCGGGAGACGGAGGAGGGGATGAAACTGAAAGAGATGCGGAAGGAGATGGAGAATCTACATTAGATGATTCATTATTTGGGTAAGTCAGACATGATTGATAATGCACAAAGCTAAAAACTAACTTCCTATCATTTATCTAACCCTGAGCCATTGAAAGTTATCTTATTTTGTACCAACAACACAAATAGCCTCATTACTGAGTTTCACAGAGCCGGTGCTTTCAGCATATTTTCTTGCTTCTTCAGTCACAGCTTTCAATATCTCTTCTCTTCTTTCTTGAGTCTCATTTGCTAACATTGCATGAAGAGGGAAAGCTGTATCCCACTGATAACTTGTAAAAGCTTCAGCAGAATCAAAGGTAAAAGTTACATTCATCTTTTCAATAACAACGTCGCCAAATCCTGACTTGGTGAGAGAATCTTTAAGGGCATTTTCGTCCGCCAGAATAAATGGTCCTGGAATACCCGTAGGAAGCGCTGGTTTATGAGTTTCCTTGCTCACGGTATTAATGACCAAAGAAATGAAAGGAACTCTCTCTGGTGAAGACCAAACAGCTGCTGCTAAATGACCACCATCTACTAACGAGCTATAAATATTGGATAAACCTGTTCTGAGATCTGGCAGAAACATCAATCCCCATCTACAAAACACCGCATCAAATGAAGTCGGTAAGTTTATTGTTTCTGTGTCCCCTTCTTTGAATTCAATTACATCTTGTAAGCCCAAAGAGATAGCTCTTTGTTTTGCAATGGACAACATTTGTGGCGATATATCTGTAGCTAATACATGACCACTATTACCTACATGCTTTGCTGCCGTAACAGATGGTTCTCCAATACCCGTTGCTATATCAAGAACTCTAGAACCTGGTTTTATCTCTGCGAGTTCTATTAACCGATCGCTAACTTTATCAGCACCTATCTCGATTGTATTCCACCACTTTTGCCAACCCTCAGCCACACTGTCCCAGCCTTGACGTTGGCTCTCCTTATATTGTTTAGAGTCTAGAATTGACATATACCTTTGCCTTGATTCTCATTATTCTACTTTTCGTGACGGCTTCTATTGAATATAACGTATCTTACTTTTTATTCTCCTCGCAGAGAATCGTAGTCTAGGATAAATTACATGATAACGTAATTGTGAATACAGCTTAAACATCTAGACAGTAGCACCTAGAACAAATATCTAGTACCTGGAACAAATATGCTGCCTTCGGATTTATGGTCCAGTCCAGTCAAATGGAATATGCTTGCTTGACCCACCTTTCCTCTCCCATTTAAAGCCCATTGCATCCACTTCATCAGTTATAGCTGTACCCCATGGTCCTACCTTACTCC
>JBPCNB010000781.1:0-2837 GCA_051001675.1 Nitrososphaeraceae archaeon
AACCCATGTCTGTAAGCTATATTGTCACCTATGTATGGAAGTACAACAATTAGATAACCGTGCCTCTCGCAGGATTGGCAAAACGAATAAAGTTAACATAGTAGGACGAAAGAGAAATATCTAACACAATAACCAAGCATTGATATTAATATGCTATATACTACAGTTAAGAAGAATGTTATTCTGTATATATAATGGTTGGCAAGAAGAATAGCTCAAAATAAGAATACTAGTCACGAAGGAATAAATCAAAATTCTATCTATAAGACAAGAATAAGGACTAATCTATCAAAATCTGGCTCTATTGGATTAAAACAAGAAAAGATGGAAAAAAGAAATGTGATTACTGCATTGGTTGTCAATCCCACTTCTTCAGGTGGCTCAACTGGCAAAGACTGGGATACTCAGTTTATCAAAATCAAAGAAGCGTTTGGTGAGGAACCTGAAATTGTTTTTACTCAGAAGTCCGGTGACGGAACTTCTCTGACTAGGGATTTGCTAAAGAAAGGTTTTGAAAGAATTGTTGCAATAGGAGGCGATGGAACCATAAATGAGGTTGCAAATGGGTTTTTTATTCCCTTAGAAGGCCGAGCAAGAAGAAAAAATGCAACTGCAATAAATAATGACAATATCGATGTTGGTGTTCATGAGTCATCTAAAGATGAAGATCAGAATGAAAGACCATTTCCTAAATCTCCCGTATTAAAACCTATAAATTCAGAAGCCATTATGGGATTACTTCCCTCAGGGACAAGAAACGTATTAGCTAAGTCTTTGGATTTTCCAGAAGATATTGTTCAGTGCTGTAATAATTTTGTAGTTGGCAAATCAAAGAAGATAGATGTTATCAGTGCTACAGTAACTCCTACTACTAATGCTGAAGATTCAGACAGGAGACCGAAGCCTATAACACGAATATTTCTCAATGCTGCTGAACTGGGAGTTGCAGGTGAAATTATCGATAGGTCAAAAAAGGTTAGAAATAAGGTTAAGAGTCGTCTTGTATCTACAGTTACAAGCCTAGCTCTAACTCTACCTTATTACGAAAGCAATCTGTGTGAGGTATCTATAGATGATGGTAGAGAAAATATTCTAACAAAAATGACAATGTGTGTGATTGCAAATGGTAGATATATTGGAGGAGGATTTATGGCGGCACCTAAAGCTAGTGTTTCAGATGGATTGCTTGATATAGTCATTTTAAAAGATTCAGGTAGCCTCAAGATGTTGGACGATCTTGGTAATATCAAGGACGGTGACTATGCTAATAAACCTGACATACTATATAGACAAGCAAAAAAAGTTTCAATAAAGTCAAAGGAAAGAGACGTTACTGTAGCAATTGATGGTGAACCAATAGGTATTCTACCAGCAACATTTGAAATTTTGAAGAGATCTTTAACAATCAGAATGTAGTCAATTCTAAAGTTGAGTAACGTGAGCCTTCCTAATAAGTCGGCTATTACTCTGGAAAGAAAATAGATAGCAATAACAAGTTAGATCAAGATACGTTACTAAGATATTAATACAAATTTTAGAAAGGGTTAAAGACCATTGGTCCGGCTTAACAACATTAGAAAGAAATACAATGACATAGATGAATTGTTCAATGAAAGACTAAAAATGTTGGCAGCGGCAAGTCAGTCTAAGTTTCTTCCCCTGCGGCTTTTTGCGAACAACCTTCTTTATTGCTGTACTTAAGCTACGATCATATTGCTATTAATACTAAAAAGCAGAAGGGGAATCACAAGATATGGTCCAGTCAATCGCTCACTTAGTTTAGTGGTTGGACATCTTAGTAAGTACACTGACAGACAATAAGGCAGCAATCAGATGATGATGATGACAAAGATGAATCATAAATAAACCCTGCCCGCTAACAACCTTCTTTCACCATCGTCGTCTTCTTCCTCTAACTCTTCTACTTCGTTACAGTCAATTTTGGTCTTTTCTATTCTTATTATGTCTGCAGTATAGTTAGTAGGTCCTACTTCACCTCTCAGTTGCCAATAGTCCAGATCCTCCCGGTCGATTTCCTTAACTTCAATAGTATAATCAAAACTGTCTTGATATCGTCCAATCAAAATACCAACATAAGTTTCAGGATGGTTAACTGCAAAGTCAATTGCGTCTACAAGTACTTTTTCATTTCCTGGAATGGTTTGTTGTATCCAATCAATCTCTTGTTTGCTTAATACAGTCTCTGCTCCGGGAAGTATGAGGATATTCATCTAATTACTATATAAAGCTAAAGCGAGGTATGAGTTTTTTCGACAGTCGAGTTGTCGCTTGACTGAGGAAACTCACTTTATTGTAACCTAATAAATACGAGTCAATCTCCTCCATTTACCTTCGTGTTATCTGGCGGTACTCTGGATTTCATTTACTACATACGTTGAATAGGGAGCGCGCCTCACGGATTAAGGAGAATTTGGGCTCGACTCGATAAGAACGTTGATAAATACCCAGATGTAAGAAGAACTTTGTGAATGCTGGTTTTATTGCCTCTATCACTATCTTCAGCTTTTTGGTAACTGTTGCGCTATCCTTGACATTCTTTAACGACCGTAATGCAGATGCTCAAGATATTATTCAGAATGTAAGTAATACTAGTAATAGTACACTCTTTGCTGTGGGAAATGCACAAGCAATGATAAAACCAGATAAAGTCACACTCTCATTATCTGTTGAAACAACAAATACAACGGCAAATGCAGCATTGGTTGCAAATTCAGAGGCTATGAACAAAGTGCTTACCGCACTAAAAGCAGGTGGTGTTAGAGAAAACGAGACTAGCACTTCATTTTTTAATATATCTCCAAACTATAATCTGACAG
>JBPCNB010000782.1:0-5420 GCA_051001675.1 Nitrososphaeraceae archaeon
CTTAAGGAATGCAAAGTCCCAATAATCGAACCGAGCGATCTCTGTCTGAGCTGCAAATATTATGAAAGATGTTATTACAGAGAGAGAAAAATTTCCAATTTCTCGCTAGAAAGTTTATTTGGCCGTGGAAAATCAGAAATCTAGACCTATCTAATCTATTTTTTTGGGATTTCGAAAAGAGAGATTTAAGAAACTAGACTAGACATGAGGTAAAATTACTATTGAGGGAAGAAGAACGAAATAACGAAGAAGAAAAAGAACAGGCAAGTCCCTTACATGCTTACATGATATTCAGCCTGCTAGATATAATTATGGTATAAGTAAAGTATGAGGTAACATGTTCACCCGAGCATGACTTAGCATTCCCTAGTAATCATGGCCTTCTCTCAAAGCTACGTCTCATTATACCCAGCCGGGTCAAATGTGATGATATGCCTTAGTTCTCATTGATATGCTACTTTATACACTTCATAGAAAATTTGCTTAATGTTCTCAGCCAAACTGCTGACTTTCTTGGCTATTTAACTCATCCATCTTGTGCTCTCTAATTTTGACGACTAGTGACTCCAACTAACTCAACCACCACCCTTGCTTTTCTGGATGTTCTTTCTTTGTACACAAGGCAAGCATGAAATTAAGCCAAGTATGAATTAAGCGACCTAGAAAAGAGTTCTGAATTAATATTTGATTACTGGCTAAATCTTTATTCTTGCAAAATTTTGAACCTTGAGGAAAACAAAATCGGGAAGGCCATGAAGGCACATTTAAGAATATGGGGGAGACTCTTCTTCTGTTCTCAGATATCTGTTACGTGTAAATGCATGTCCTCAAGTACTGCTTACCGCACCTCCGCTTCGGCTTGCTGTTGAGGACGTACTACTTTTTCTCCGAGCTCTTGTTCCAAAAAGAATAGCAACTAGGCCAATAAAGAAGCCTGTCGTGACTGCGTACATAAATACTGCATCTGCCATGTATAATGAGACTTTGCGTCAACTATTATGCTTTATGATGCTCAAATTTTATACAGGGATATTATCATGAATTATTACTGGAATGTTAATTCAAAATCCCTATCGGCCCCTATTGCTTGAATGCTTGACGTTTGTTTGTATGAATACGTTCCATTTATTATATAATGTGCTTTCCCGTCAAGTATATCTGTCAAATTGTTCGGAGCTAATTCATTTGGCAGTAGGCGGTGCGAATCCTTAAGGGTTATAGTACTATTAGCAATGATAGGAAAAACCGACTCTTGAGAGGTCACAAACCCTTCTAGTTTCTCACCGATATCTCCCGATACAATTCGTGAATTGTTACTAAAGACGTTATATGTTATTGCTTCCAGTATTACAGTCGACTCATTTGGGTTAGAGGCACGAAATTGAATTTGGATGTTTATTCCATTGTCTTGATCTCGCTTGGCAGAAACATTCTCGATTGAAACATCTACCACCTCAGGGTTGTCTAAGGCGTTCTGGTTATCTGTTGGTTGTACCTCAATCGAGGTCGTATCACTCGGAGTAGTTATACGAAGTATGACGAATATCACTACGGCCACAGCAGCAATACCGATACCCAAGGCGTACATGGCCTTTTTTTTCATACATTCAAAGATGCTACATAACTCTTTATATAATTGCTCCTTAGGTGCCGTTGAGGCTATGATATTTAAGACCTCGCCATGAACCTAATCTATAACAAAACTGATTATGGAAATCGAGTCCTACTTATGATTTATTCATTTTACTATAATATCGAGGGGTAAAAAATATCAAATCTTTCTTAACAAAATTACTTCTGGGGAAAATAAACATATGGACTATAAAGTAGATCAGAGAATTGCATTCTTATATGAGCTTTGAACCCAGCTCTCTTGCTTCATTTGCGACCTCTGTCGGATTTGGGGGAGTAGCAGATTTTCTAATAGGATACGCAATAAAAAAAGTAATGAAAGTCATGCTTATAATTATTGGTTTAATCTTTGTAGCTTTTATTTATCTGGAATATAATAAGGTATTAAGCATCGACTGGAGCAAAATTCAATTGTCCGTTGTCGATGGTCTCTCCGGATTTGTAAATATGACAAATGGAAATATTCCATCTGAATTTCCATTTCCATCTGGGGGTGACCAATTAATATCAGCCGCACTTACAAACTATGGAATTCCGATAACAGGTAGTCTTGCCGCAGGTTTTGTGGTTGGTTTTATGAAAGGATAAAAAAGTCAGCGAACAACCACTGCTTACTTCGCCTAATCTCATTCTCATGTACATACGTTTAATAAACACGCAGTTTTTTCTCTAGTTTATTCTCTAAAAGGCTACTTAGCCTTGGCAAAATTTAGATGCATATTATATGAGAGGACAAACTCACTACGACATGAATACTCATAAAAAAATTAGATTCTTTATCGTTTTATAATCATTTATTAACCATATCTTTATACTCTTACGAGTTGGAAGAAGAGTCAATTATTCGATACAAAATAAGCCAGATGACAGACACAGGTTCCAATGTTACTCTGGCGCTTAGTGAAGATATAGAGCTCGAAAATGTGTCCCAACAACAGATGATGCTAGAAGCCATCGATCGGGCAATAGCAGATAAGGAAGTCAAAGAACAGATCAAGCCAATACTGGAAGCAATTCTCAGATCTCAGCCTCAAACAGTAATCAAGACCTATTCACAAACAATTGTTCAGATTACAATGCCAAAGAGGAGATATGAGAAGATAGGCAGCCCACGAGTTGGTGATCGACTGTTGATAGATATCAAAAAAGTCAACATGCAGTCATCTCAGGTGTCATAAAATATTTTATTGCCTTTCGTGAGAAGCCAATTCCCAGTTATTCCTGCCTTTATCCAAACGGAGATACTCTTGAAATTGCTGTAATGAACGAATAGGAAGAGAGCAGGAGAAGTTTCTACACACGAACGCGTACTCTGCATTGTTAGAATTATTGTCTGCATTGATTTTCTCCAGATCTGTAGTAACTTCCTTTTTTCCACTAAAAAATGGATATTTCCTTAATCCCTCTAACTGAGAGCTATCCTTTACGACAGCGATAATACTGTTAGGAATGAATTGTTTACCAAGCCAATCACTCATTTGTTCTGAGTCAATTTGTTTTATTGTATTTTTTTTTATAATCGTTATCTCTATAGGTTTTTTAATATAGAGATATATTGAGTTTAGGAGATGTCCAAATCCGAATGGATTTTCAGCTGCTATCTTGGAACCTGCTCTCATGATTTGCTCAGCCTTCAAAAAATAATCCTGATTTTGAGTTACGTGGAACAGTCGAAGCAGAGTAGAGGCAGCCATCGAATTGCCACTAGGGATCGCAAGATCATATAAGCTCTTTGTTCTGACAATGAGTTGTTCGTGATCATCTGAGGTGAAAAAGAAATTTCCCTGCTTATCATCCCAGAAGTGGTGGATCATGGAGTCGGCATACATTATAGCCTTTTCAAGGTATCCAGAGTCCGTGTCAACCTCAAATACGTCCAATAGGGCATTGACATAAAATGCATAATCGTCGAGGTACGCATTAAGTTTTGAAATCCCGTCCTTGAAAGTTCTCTGAAGTCTGCGATCATCTGTAGCAATTTTATTCTCGATAAACTCTATAGCCTTTATTGCAGCGCGAAGATACATCCCATTATTAGTTACTCTATAAACCTTGGCGAAGGCTGATATCATCAAACCGTTCCACGAAGTAAGGATTTTGTCGTCCCTTCCCGGTTTTACTCTTTTTTCTCTGATTTCAAAAAGTCTCTGGCAAGTATCTTTAAGTATTTGTCTAATTTCATCCGGCGATTTATTATATTTTCTTGATAACTCATCCGTTGAGCTTCTGATATTAAGAATGTTCTTTCCTTCAAAATTACCACCTTCCGTGACGCCGTAGTATTCACAGAATATATCTGCATAGTTGGTTTCATTATCTATGGATTCAATGATTTCTTTTTTTGACCAAATGTAGAACTTACCCTCTTCACCCTCTGAATCTGCATCCTGAGCAGAATAAAATCCGCCTTCAGGAGAGGTCATTTCTCGGCTGATGTACTCCAGTATTTTTTCTGCTATAGCAAGATAGGTTCTATTTCCACTGATTTGATAAAGTTCAGTGTACAATTGTGTGAGCAGTGCATTGTCGTAGAGCATTTTTTCAAAGTGAGGAACCAGCCATCTTTGGTCCGTTGAATATCGGGCAAAGCCACCACCAAGTTGATCATGAATACCTCCGCGTAACATCTTGTCTGCTGTAAACATCACAAAATCTTTGAATCGATTAATTCCTGCAATATCATAGTAACGCAGCAAAAATAAAAGATTCGAGACATTTGGAAATTTTGGTGCTTGGCCAAAGCCACCATAAACAGTATCGGCCATATGCAATAGTCCTATGGCTGCCTCATCCAATGTTGAGCCCCCAATTTTTGTGATGGTATTCTGCTGTTGTCCTTCTTGTGGCGTACGGATCTCCTCTGTACTGCTTGAGAGAGCGTGCATAAATTCATCTGTTGCCGATTGAATCTCATGTTTTTTGCTCATGTATGCTTCGGATAATTGTGTCAGGATTGTACCAAAACCTGGCATCCCGTATCTGCTTTCTTTGGGGAAATAAGTACCTACATAAAATGGCTTTTGGTCAGGTGTTAAAAATACTGAGAGAGGCCAACCTCCATTTCCAGTTGCAAGCTGGCAAACTTTCTGGTAGATGTCATCTAGGTCTGGCCTCTCCTCTCTATCGATTTTTATATTGATAAATTTTTCATTCATTAATTGAGCTATCTCTTCATTCTCAAATGATTCATGTGCCATCACATGGCACCAATGGCAAGCGCTATATCCTATACTGACAAAAATGGGCCTGTCCTCTTTTTTTGCTCTCTGAAGAGCCTCTTCTCCCCATGCATACCACTCAACTGGATTATAAGCGTGTTGTAAGAGATAAGGACTACTCTCATTGATCAGCCTATTTGTTTTTGCGTTCTTATCAATGCTGTGACTGTTATTACTGCCCTGTTTTTGCATTAAATGTAATTAACAATAATGTTATTTATAATGTAGGTATACTAACAATAAATATCTCGGCCCATTCATTATCTATGTTTACACTTTAATTCCTTGAACAAATTTGAAGAATAAAATTTCATTCAGCATGCTGTGTCTTAATAAAAATAGTAAGATCTTCTGGTATCGCAAGACTTTTCTACAATACTCGCATCGATGATCAGTAAATTCCAGTACAGCTCTTCGTCGGTAGTCAAGCATCCCTTTACGAAATGGTTTACATTTATTCCACTATGGAACGCAGGCAAGGACCAGCCCAACGACAATACGAATCTAAAGTTGCCTCTTAATTTCATTCTGCTTAGTAAGGCTATGAATAATAAGTGTATGATCCTATTC
>JBPCNB010000783.1:0-2115 GCA_051001675.1 Nitrososphaeraceae archaeon
CTTAAGACCCAAAAACGTCATAAATCTTGGAAATCAAGGCATAATTTTCTTATAATTATAACACATGCGTTTGGATAGCCTGACTAAATAACTAGACGTAAGAATAAACACGATGTAATTTCTTCACTGACAAATACTATATTTGACTTTAGTGAAACCCATAACATGAATGCGAATTTTCAACAATCCCCTGCATCACGACATTTAGTGGATGACATTATCCGTCTAGGTCTATTAATTTACTATTTTTGTAATTAGTTTATCAAAGTATTCATAATCTTTGTATAAGAAATGTCGTTGGTTAGGCGGGGTATAATACTTTAGTATACTATCAATGTACTGAGAAAAAGGTGTCTTGTAGTAATCAAGAACAATCTTGTCTTTGATCTCACCGCTTAAAATAAGGTATGCAAAATAATCTATTTCCCTAACCACAGGCCAAAGGTGAATTAAACTGTAGAGGAAAATAATATCGTTTTAAATTGTGTCTCCGTTATTGATAGTACTCATTCTTTTTCGCCCATTTTTCTACGAACCTGTCCTACTCATTCCTTATTTCTGCTGAACGTAAGGTCGTGGATCGAAAACCACCCTAATCGAACTTATTTTCCCATCATCATCGACATGAAACCACACACACAAGGGATGTTACTGGTGGCGTGCCAACCTTATACTCGTGGAGAATGCAGACATCGTTGCCATCCGCGAACTCCTTCTTGATGTCTAATTTGGGTAGGTTCACGTGTTCAAGATATTTCAGGTATGGTTCAGCTCTATCAAACGAATTAAGAGGCGACACGTATGATATGTTGTCGCTCAATAAGCCTCTGACCGATTGATAGTCCCGGCGCTCTACACCCTGCTGCCACTCCATCACGATATCCTTTGCACTTTTTGCAGAAGATTCATTTTTTTGCATGGCATTCCTTCGGTAGCATTGGATATAAGATTAGGGGAAGTAAAACTCCCAATATCAGACAACTTTATTATAATCCCGTGTAATAAAGAAAGGATGATGTCAGATGGAGAGAATGATACTTGATACGATTGATCTCAACATTCTCTCCACTTTAGCTAGGGACTGTAGAACTTCTTTTAGCCGCATAGGTTCACAGATTGGCTTAACATCAAAGAGTGTGAAGGCGAGAGTTAAGAATATGCTACGCAGTGGAGTCATAGAAAAGTTCGTAGTTAAAGTTAATCCTGCAGCTTTTGGTTATAGAACAGCCATTGTATTGGTAAGGGCAAACAATGGAATAACCAAAGATGATGTCATCCAGCGTGTCAAGCAATTTGGAGATCTTGCATATCATGTGCATCATATGGGAAGAACCTCTGTGGCTGCCCTTATCATCAAAAGACCATTAGATAACAACATTAGCCAATCACTAAATGATCGCCTAAAACCTGCAACCGTTATCAGCGTCAATTTTAGTGAACTATCTGTATCTATGGATCTAAGTGAAACAGACATGAGAATAATAAAATGTTTGTTGCTATCAGGTGCTGGGACGGAGATATCTGATATTGCAAAAGAAGTTAGCATTTCTGAAAAGACTACAACAAGACGTCTTGATAGGATGAAAGAGGCGCGTTTAATAGATTTCTCTCTTCAGTGCAGTCCAGCTGCCATGATAGGGAGAATTCAATTCGCTATTCCAATAGTCGTTGCAAAATCCCATTATCGCAGTGTGCTAGAACGCATGTACTCAGAATTTCAATCAAACATTCTACAGTCCTGGAGTAATCAGTCCCGAAGATCGGTTGACATTTGTCCTTTTTGGTGAAAATGTGTTCACGGTTGATTCAATTATATCCCGGGTGACCTCCTTTGAATGGGTTAAAAACGCAGAGGTATACATACTTACCAAATGGCAATATTATGATGATTGGATAATAAGGGAAATTGACAAAAGATTATTACCACAACCACTTTTTGCGTAAGTCGATAAAGGTGGCAGACAAGCCATATAGTAGACGTCACCGAAATTAAATTAACGTATGCTGTTGGGTCAACTATTCAACGCTTCCATTAAACAACTCCAAGCCTATTGGAGTTCTCTATCCACTGTGAAACATTATCTAGGAATTTCCACACGTCATCGTTTGCTGGTC
>JBPCNB010000784.1:0-6719 GCA_051001675.1 Nitrososphaeraceae archaeon
CACTTAGAGCCATACACCCAGTTGCAAGACTGATTGTAGAGATAGCTGAGAGACAAGAACAACTAGTTGGCGACGGGACGACAACTGCTGTGGTAATGGCCGCGGAGATGATAAAGGAAGGTAA
Organism: Nitrososphaeraceae archaeon; assembly: GCA_051001675.1. Lineage (GTDB taxonomy): Archaea > Thermoproteota > Nitrososphaeria > Nitrososphaerales > Nitrososphaeraceae > TH5893. The sequence goes on from JBPCNB010000784.1 coordinate 125, forward strand.
GAGATTGGTTCGAGAATTGGGTGTGCATCCCACCAAGGTTGTTGAAGGTATTGAAAGCGGGGTCAGACATGCGTGTAACTTTTTAGAAAAAGAGACGAAGAGTATTTCTTTAGATGATGTGAAGTTAGAGCAAATAATAAGAACATCGCTGTCCTCGAAACTAGATGGAAAACAGCTTGCAACACTTGTTATATCAGCTTTGCGGATGGTAGGAAAGAAGGCAGTCTACAACGGGTCATACAATTTTGACAAGTCAATTATGGTTATTAGAAAAACCAACATAGAAGATAAAGTTGTTAACGGAATGATTCTCGAGAGAAAGAGACTCGATCCAGAGATGCCATTAGATGTAAAAGAACCCAAGATAATGATCGTAAAAATGGATTTGAAGCCAGTCAAAGAATCTTGGCTTAAGGAAAATACCCAGTACCAAGACATACTGTCAATGGAGAATGATAAGCTAGCCAAAGCTAAACAAATTGTAGACTCCATTATAGCGACAGGCGCAAATGCTCTTCTGATAGCATCACCTGAAGTCGATCAAGTGGTTGAAGATTTGCTTGTTGCCAAAAGAGTGTTTGCTGTTCGCATTTCTACGGAAGAGATAGACTATTTGTCAAGATATACTGGAGCAAAGCCTGTTAGGTTGTTAGAGGACCTAAAGAAACCCCACATCTTAGGTAGCTCCCAGCGCATATTTGAGGATGAAGAAGATGAACTAATCTACGTAGAAAATGGTTCTAACCAAAATATGGTTACGATTATAGTTTCTGGCAGTACGAAGGAAACATCACAAGAGCGATGGAGAGCGGTAATAGATGGTACAAACGCGGCTGAGGCAGCATTGAATAATGGTGTAGTTGCAGGCGGAGGTGCTGCTGAATTGCACGTTATAGAGAAGGTCAAAAAGCTGAGGTTAAAGGGCCTAGAACAAGTTGGACTCGATGTTGTCATGTCGGCACTGGAAAGTATTATGCGACAAATCTTAACCAATGCTGGTTTCAACGGACTTGAAAAAGTAATGGCCGCAAGATCGTCCCCAGAAGGATTTGGAATCGATATTAATAGCGGTGATGCTGTAGATATGTGGGAATTGGGTGTAATAGATCCTTTGCTTGTAAAGACGATGGCGCTCAAGGCAGCAGGAGAAATAGCAAAATCTGTTTTGAGAATAGACAGAAACTTGGCAGCTGAGGATTTAAGTCCTCAGGCAGTCTCAGAAACAAAGAGATGATTTGATAAATTGTTAATTCGTCATTGTGTAGTAGAATCTAATGTAGATGATGGACAGGTTTTGGATCCTACAAAGGTAAGACATGTAACGATACAGGGTGGGAAAGTAGGATCACTATCAGGATTTATTGATCCTGCTTCCCATCTAAATTTAGATTATCCTGATCATAAGGTGACAGTCTGTGTCATAGCAGAAAAGTTTTCCATAGGTGCAGCAATACGATTCTCAGATCAGGGGCTCAGTTTTGCAACTGTCAAGCGGTCTTCATACACCCATTATGGATTTGTTGATTATACACAGAGACTAACTGATATGATTGCTTCTGTAAAGAGCCGAAAAAAGAAGAGCACAAAGAAACCTGCATTACGTGCGTCAGCAAAAGCAAGTCAGCGAGGTAAACGTCAATGATCAGCATAAACTCAGTTGTCGGAAATATACACAATGACTATGATCTAGGACAGAAGTATAACCAGATGACTGCTAAACAGCTTTCAGAAATTATTCGTATTAGCAGAAGTGAAGCACAGCGAGTTCGTATGAGGAAGACTTCTGACAAGGGCTCCGACGTCGCTATCATACTCCCACAAAGCGTACATATTAAACATGGAGATGTATTATTATTAAATAACGACAAGATTATCATAGTAGAAATACAACCTGAAAAAGTCGCAGTTATTGCTGTAGAAAATAATATTGCCAGTGAACACCTTTTTGAAATGGCTGTCAAAGTCGGTCATACAATAGGTAATTTGCATCGACCAATAAAGCTAGAAGATAATAAAATTATCTTGCCTATTCAAGCAGAAAGTGAATTAGATCTTTTAAAAAGGGTTCTTGGTTCAATAAAAGAACATATCGATATCTCAAGCACTACTATGGTCTTCGAACCTGAAGAAGGAGCTGACGTACATGAGCATTGACAAATTAAGTATTGAGCAGATAAGTGCACTGCAGCTTTCTGATTCGTTTTTCCCCACTGGCATGTATACAACTTCAAATGGGCTGGAGGCGTTATTCTAGAAGAAACAAAGGAAGCTATATCCCCCAAATGAATTGGTAGAAATGATCAAGGTCTATCTCGAGTGCCAAATTGGCCCTGCAGACTGTACTGCCTTAGGAAATTCCTACGATTGCGCAAAGAGAAAAGATCTCGGGGCACTTGTTGAAATAGACCGAATGATTTTTTCTATGAAACTTATTCGAGACATTCGTGAAGCCTCTGCTCGGTCAGGAAGCCAACTAATAAGATGTTTGGTTTCATTCATAACCAATAATGAAGTGATGAATAACTTCAATGACATGATAAAGACTGGAGGGGCGACTGGTGTGTATCCTGTGGCTTTTGCTATTGCATGCAATGCTCTTGAGATTTCAAAAAATACCGCCGGGCTTGCAATGCTTTACAGTTTTACTGTCAGTATGGTAGGGGCTGCGCTCAGGTTAGGAATGCTACAACATTACGACGGCCAAAGGATTATCCATGAATTAAAACCAGACATTTCGGAGATTGTGGAAAAGTGTATTGAAAGACCTCTATCAAGCATGTGGCAGTTTGCTCCTGGGATAGATATCATACAAGTAAAGCATGAAAGAATGAATTCGAAAATGTTTATTACCTAAAAACTTGGTACTTGTTTTTTATGGATTCAAATAGCAGAATTCCTCGAGTAGGAATCGGAGGTCCGGTCGGATCGGGCAAGACCATGCTGATAGAACAAATAGTTCCGATATTGTCTTCTAGAGGTTATCTTGTAGGTATTATATCAAATGATGTGGTTTCACGCGAAGATGCTGAGCGGATGAGACGAAATTTGGCAACTGAAAAAGGTTTAATGTCTGAGGATCTAGTTATTGGACTTGCTACAGGCGGTTGTCCTCATACTGCCGTTCGTGAAGATCCGTCAATGAATATATCTGTAGTAGAAGAAATGGAATCAAAGCATAAGGAGCTTGATTTGATCATAATTGAAAGTGGTGGTGATAATATAACAACCACCTTCAGCCCTGCTCTGGCGGACTATTTTATTTACATTATTGATGTTACTGGGGGTGATAAATATCCCAGAAAACGGGGGCTTGGAATAGAGAATTGTGATCTTCTCGTCATTAACAAAATAGATATTGCTCAATATGTAGGTGCAGACCTTACCATTATGGAAAGGGATGCTAAAATAGTGCGAGAAGCGAAACCATTTGTCTTCGTAAACTGCAAGACAGGCCAAGGTGTCAAGGACGTAACGGAACATATTATTAGAGATGTACTTTTCGAATCTGCACCAAAAGCGGTAGTTAAATAACAGGTAGCTATTTTTGGTGGAGAACCTCGCATTCTATACTCCAGAGGACATTCCTCCGGAGATACTCGCTTACGGCTCTGTTCTCAGTCAGCTAGGTGTGGGAAAAGCCGGAAAGGTTGGGGCATTGGTTTTGAGACTAGAACACGACCCCGATAGACAGAAGACAGTAGCGAAGGAACAGTATTCGAAGGTTCCTCTCTATACACAACGAGTACTATATTTAGAAGAATCTTTACCTTCTATGGCCTACATGTATATCATGTCGCCATCTGGCGGCATATTGCAAGGTGATAGATATAGAATGGATATAACGCTTAAAAATGGTGCATTTTTTCATTTAACCACCCAGGGTGCCACTAGACTATACCGAATGGATAAGAATTATGCTACACAAATAGTGAATATTACTGTTGGCGAAGGTTGTTATTTTGAATACATACCTGATCAAATAATTCCTTATAGAAATTCGCGTTTCTACCAGAAAGTAACACTCAATACACATGATAATTCTACAATGGTATATTCAGAAATGCTAGTTCCAGGGCGTGTAGGTAGCGGAGAATCGTTTGAATATGACATCTGTTATTTGAAAACTTACGCAAAAAATCAGAATGGAGAGTTAAGGTTTATCGATATAGCAATGTTGGAGCCAAAGAAGAAGAGTATCAGGAATTTTGGAGTACTTGAAGGTTTTGATGTGGTTGGAACTGTTTATATTCTTACTGAAACAAAATATATTCGAGAGCTAAATGACCAGATTAATTCTATGATAGAGTCACTTCCGAAAATCTATGGAGGAGCAACAATCTTGCCTAATAATTCTGGAGTTATGATTAGGTTGCTTGGTGCTTTTGCTACTGATGTGAAAAATGTAATATATGAAGTCGTTAGAATAAGCAGAAAAGTAATCCTTAACGTTTCCTTTAGTGCAATAAGAAAGGGCTAGTTTAATTTAAAGTCGTTTGATATATCACCAATTTCGGACCTCCAGGCATATGCAATTTTAGAAGACTTTTTCTTTTCTTCTTTTGTTCAGTTTCTTGTGTCTGTGCAGCACAATCACAGGGTGGAGCCAGGCCACCATTCATGGCCAAGATTATCACAGCAAATCATGGCCGTAAACAACGTATTACACTTGTATTACAAATTTGTTGAAGTGTAATCACGTTTTCAATTTGTTTTACAAATCTCTGATTACATTATCAAGAATCCTGGACTTTATTTCAATTCGTGCTCAGCCTTTTTTGGATTCTAAACGAATATGTCCTGGATTGACATAATTGACTATACGAGGTAAGGACATATTTTGATCGACATATTCATCCAAAAAAGGCTACCTTTCCAAGATTTTCCACCCGTTTTCCAAGACTTTTTAATTTTCTGTAAACATTGTTATAGAGCAAAGTTACCAATGATTCTTATATGACAGATTTACCTATCAATAATCAGCCGTCAGATGAGATGAAAAAGAAGGGCATCGTTTCCTTCCGATTGAAACCTCAGGAATATGAGGAATATGAGACTATTGAAAAATATGTAGAACTGCGTAATTTCTTGTAGATTTCGACGTGGAAATGACAGCTGACTTGTCGATTCGCTTATAGCTATTGATTGCTGAGATATAACTGTAATTTTTGTAGAGCCACTGTTCCGCCTTCCCGATTTAGAACTGATACAGTGACTTTAATGCGTTTCGTCGTGAAATAATCCAATAAAAAAAACTGATTATTTTTTAGCCTCTTCCAGTTATCCAAAATTCAGTAACTTTAAGTTTGTGACCTTTATTACTGCCATGCATTTTGGCCATTGCCAAGATATCAAATACTTCATCACAGTCTTCACACTGCACTGTGAAATTCCTGCTGTGTCTATCAAATGCATTCATCATTATATGTAAGTTGAAAACTCGGTTATAAAGCTTGTAAATAGTTTACGATTTTGCGCTGATATAGTTACTTAAAGAAGATGGTAGCCTCTACTGCTACATTTGGTGCAAATGCTTCCCTAATAAAACGAAGTAATTGTAAATAGCAATCATGACCATGAAAGCTCTTCGCGATCAATACACCTTCCAAAATCTTAGCTCTAATAGTAATAGATTTCTCCTCTAATTCCAGCTGTACGGGATTTGGTTCCATATTGCATATCGTCTTTTCTTTATGATTATATATCTCTGCCCCATAATTGCATTGGTAAAAAATAACCAAATCTACTTCGTATGTATATCAAATTTCGCAGATTTTCTCCTCCTCCTGCGTCACATAGGACTTTAGTACAAGAGATTATCAATTAGCATTTTACCATTCAATTTAATAGGTATTAAAAACACAATAATAGGAGAAACGAAGGCGCATCCATTGAGTATCGGATTATTGCAGAGGGATATTACATTTCTGAGCGAGCTATCTAGTAGCGAATTTCAGAAAGTATTCGCATTTATTGATACTGCAAACAATCTATTATACGAATACTTTGGTACTAGAACATCATTTGATATAATAATATGCCGAGGAAGCTGGGAAATGGAAGTTCAGATTGTATCCAGAATTCACAATTTACCCTCAGGGCAATATTACAATACTAGAAGCGCTGCGATTACAGATTATTATCTTAAAGAAATAGTTGTTAGGTTCGACGTCGCAAAATTTGGTCATTACTTGCATGAGCTCATTCATGGCATATTGAGCAGCAGGCACTCCCATCAACTGAGAGAGGGATTAGCGTGGTATTTTACCCTTATGTTAACAGATTCACAGAGGTATCTCAGGCCCAATTATCCCGAATTCCTAAATGAACTTTATATATATCCAGTGAAAAAAATGGCGAACATTTTGGGTGAAGAATTCCTGAAGGATTTTGCGTTAGGGAATGCCACAATCCATGAGGAGGCATTTGGTCAAGATGTACGAGAGTTATTTCTTCCGGAGCAAGTTTTCTATACAAAAAAAAAATACTTTCGATAATAGAGTGAACCTCACTTGGTGAAGCATTTCGCATAGGTGGTGTACCTTTTTACGAAATTAACGGGAATGTACATGACATGACAGGAGAATGACCATTCCGG
>JBPCNB010000785.1:0-6160 GCA_051001675.1 Nitrososphaeraceae archaeon
CTTTACGACCGTTTTTTTCATATGTTCGACATGCCATTCTCTCAGAGGATAACTATTATTGTTTTGCATAAAAAACATACTATACTAGGTCAAACTACCTTATAACCTCTTAGTAGAATTTCAATAAGTCGAGTAAAATCGTCCATAAATAAGAACAAATGAAGCTCTCGCCGCACCAATAATACCATTACAAGCACAGAATAAATCAGACTTATTACAAATGGCACTTCATCTTTGTCTGTCAGCTGTAAAGTAGATAAAACAAGTAAATCGATACGCACATACTTCTTAATTGTTTTGCTTGGACATGTGACTACTGCTAACGTCTAGCAAATGAGTTATCCCCCCTGTGCCTTCTTCAAGTTTATTACGCAATATTTTTGAAATTTGTTCAAATATTCTATATGAGCCAATCATTGCTTCAATCTTTTCTTTGTCAGAAGAAGCATTAGTTTCTATTATAAGATAGTCAGATATCACCCTCAGGATAATCTGAAATGCGCTATTATCTTCGCTAACCCATTGAAGCATATATCCTCCAGCTTCGCCTTCAATCAGTCCAACCCATCTGAGATTGTTAAACCATTTTCCAATCAGAGCATGTAAGATTTCATCAGGCTTTACATCAACAGAAATATATGTTTGAAGTAGTTGTATGTAACCATTTCTTTTCTCTTTTTCTTTTTTTAGTAAGCTACTACTGCTTCTTACTAAATTGTTACTATTGTTTTTTGATGCTAATAACACCATTAGTGATTCTCCATTTTTGGTCAATCTGTATCCTATGTGGGATTTATCAATCAGTCGTAGGTCTTCTAGTCTGTTCAAAGCCCTTGTTAGGCTCTGCTGATGGAGGTTCAATTTTCGTATCAAACCTTTAAATGAAAAATTCGAGCCAGTTTCTTGACTCAATAATGACAGAATCTTAGAATCGTTATTGTGAAGTAGGTCCTCTATAATAGGTAGAGAATCTTCATTTCTATTATTGTTACCATTACTGCCATACGCGTTTTGTTCCTTCTGAATCAATATTTGGTTAGATTTTTCATCAGCAATAATGTGGTCAGCTACATCATCTTTTTCATCCTGCTTATTTTGAAATTTGTCGTCAGTAGTAGGCGTATAATTTACATTTGGAATAATATCTTTATTTACTGTTGCGCTCGATTCTATTGTAGAATCCTCTTCCACTGACTTAAGTTAGTAACTTGAACATATAAATCATAAAGTTAGCATTCAGGAAGTAAGCTAATACACCATGCAGTCAATGCTAATATCCTCTTCGAAGTTATGTTCTTATTTAATGTAATTTCTATTGGAGCGATTACGGGAGTTTTCTATTGAGCGTTCTTTTATTTGCAGAGTAACACGGAAAGCAATTTCCGAAATACTCTTTTAAGCAACACAAGCAAAAACAAATCGAATCTACTTGGGTGTACTCTCGCCATATTATCTCCGATCTGGATTCAATTATGGCAAGACTTCAGATGTTAGAAAATGCTGCTCTGTAGCGATAAGGAGAATTCTGGTAATAAAACTACAAAACTGTTAGAGGAAATATTTAATCGAATAAATACCATAGATCTAGCAGTCTCGGCTTTTTCGTTCTCAATAAAGATGGCATAGTGACACTCAATACAATTCCCATAGGAAAAAACTCGTTTCTTGGTCTCACCGTCACATATAGAGAATGGGTCAACGAAATAAAACCTCAACAAATTCCTGTATTTTCCAATGGTTTTGAAGGAAGAGGCGGCAAATATAGAATAGCTATAACATATCCTATTGTAAATAACAATACAGGAGAATATTTAGGAATAGTAGGAATGTTAATTCATTCTACCTTTTTTTTAACATTATGGAGATCTTAAAATTGGAATTTAGGAGATTAAATAGCAAAGGGATAGAAAAACTCAAGTCGAAAAAACCACCGATATAACAATGGGTCCGATTTGAAAATCCTTTGCCAAATTTACAATAACGATACAACGCTAGAGAAAGCAGATGGAGAAAGGATAACTAAGTTTGTCTTAACTTGTCGAACAATGCTCTTAAATTTAGCTAAGAAGGACGTATAATTATCTCAGTAGGAAGGAAGCTATCGTCAGCATAAGGTTCTGGGCATAGATCCTGAGGTATTAGCGTGGCTCTTCTCAAGTTCGCATCAAAGTCGTTTAAGATTCTGGTTTGGGATTATTCATATCTAAAATCATTATTGAGGCTCATGGAAGTAGCGTATGGGCTGAAAATAGCAGTATTGGGAAAGCAGCTACGTTTGCATTCAGTTTGCCCATCGATATAAAAAATCCTCTAATGAGTGACCTTGTAGGAGTCAGCTAAAATACAGAAACCAATCTCCAACTAAGAATTAGCAGTTATATGATACTCAGAAAATAATTTTGATCTTTTTTGCAATTCCTACACTTTTAAAGCTCTTAGAGTCAATACTTCCTTTTGAACAGCATGTCAAAACTTTGACATCTTTACTTTTTATTTAACTGCACCGGAACATGCTGTTTACGTGCATTATCGATGTTTACATTTATTGCAGTTTGTACATACTGTCTTAGTACTTGGGCTAATTCAGATTGTGTATTGAGGATATACATTTTGGTATTGCCTATTTTGCCTGTTTCTCCTATTAGCTCCTTTGCAACCAGGTGTGGCAGAACTCTCTGAATGGTTCGTGGAGGAACTTTTGTTATTCTGCTCATTTCAGATGCAGAATAGTCAAATTTTGAGTTAAGAATAAGAAAATCTAGAATTCTAGAAGTACTATTTTTAAATACAGATTCTAGAGGCCTCTTGCCGTTGTGACTCACTTCTTGCCGGAGATATTTCTCAGACACAAAGAATATTGAGCAAAGTGATATATAAGCATACGCCAATTATGGCGTTAAATAAACAGTAAGAATGTCGCGTAAACGCCTTAAATGGCTAAAATCAAATTCTTTACTGCTAAGTTAATCAATATGATAGGTGCTAGCCTATTGAATGCCATCAATTTCTGAATGGCGCAAATGGATATTGCAACAGCTCATTAGCAATGAGATTCACTCGGTCATGTTAGAAGAGAGTTTACGTCGAGAGGCAGGTAGACATTATGACACAAAATTCGATTTAGCATTGACATCTCTTATGGACGAGGGCATAATTATGTCACTAGAGTCCAAACGTGAAAAAAAGTATGTTGTTAATTTTGATAAGTTAGATGAAGCACAGAAAATGATCAATTCAGAGACTAGTTGGGCAAACCAATTTCCTACCATAATACAGCCATATATTGCTGAGCCTGAGGGATATATTTACTGGTTTGAAAATAAAGAGGACAGAAAATTCAAAAAACAAAGTATTTACCGAGTATATTTTAAAAAGACAGACCAAAAGGATTTTGCAGCTCAGTTAATGACACAGTCTATGATTAACTCTAAAACTATCTATATGGGTTCTTTAAACGAATCTGATTCCCATATTTCAAAACTTTGGCGTGCGGCTTCAACCATTGCGGAGGAAAGCAGGGATGGCACATTCATATTGCAGGATCTGCAAGATAGGGAGCGAATGGCATGTGGTAATAACAGACAACGCGGCAAAATAGCTCTTATTATATTTCGTACGCTGGGATATATTCAGGCTGTAGAAACAAAGGGAAATTCAACAAATTTCAAGCTTAGCGGTAAAAGACCATTTATGATAACATTAGATGAGGTTTTTAATATAATTGATAATAAGAATTCAGGCATGAATATTAATTCTTGACAAATAAGATAGAATAAGCTGCAAAAAGTGGGAATAATTTTTGATCTTTGAAAGTAAATATTTCTCCGGCAATACACTATGGGTTGATTACGAGTTAGTTTCATTTGGAATGCAAGTTGTAGTTCTTTCTGTTTCAGGCCCACCTAACCTCATTTGTTTGCAGTCTTAATGTTTTTGATACCTTCTCAGTGTGCAAAAATATGACTTATATACAGAGATTTCATTAATATAAGAATTACCAAATGAGTCTTATAGTTAGCGTGTTTGTCGCTACAATTTTTGCATCATTGTTATTTTCAAACAGTCAAGCGCTTGCTCAGGAGCAATTTTTAACTTATGAAGATATTACGACAGGAATAAGCATTCAGTTTCCTTCGAACTGGGAAAAATCAGTAAATCTTGATAACTTTGTTACCTTTAGAGCCCCGCCTGAAACCGACAGCCGCGTATATCCTGCAGCACTCGGTTTAAAAATTCAGGAAGTGACCTCCCAAAATGTATCATTACAAGAAATTACAAAGGTTCAGACGTCAGAATTAAAGAAAAGTAATCCGAATCTAAAACTTTCAGAATCAACATCCACTATTTTGGCAGGTAAACCCGCTTATAAGATAGTATTTAGTGCAACAGACAATAACCAAGTTGAGCGTAAGGCTATGCAACTTTGGACAGTAATTGGTAATAAAGCAGTTTTGATTACCTACAAAGCCCAACCTGATAAATTCTCCAGTTACTTGCCGACCATAGAAAAAATGATAGGTTCCTTTCAAGTTAAAAGTTAGTCTTAACCGATTCTGTAATAGTGATTAACAATAGCGTAAATACTATTCATAAACAGGTTTGCTATCAGAATCATATCTTCTAACTCTTCTTCCTTTATCGTCCTCACGACCCAAATTAGTAGCAAAAGTGGATATACTCTTTGCCTCATTTGGCCTACGACTTCGCACCACAAACAACAACTCAGCTAACCCTATCATGAATCCCGTAGCACAATTAAGAATTAATTTTTGACAACACAAACATTCCTGCGTAGCAACGATTGAGCCAATAAATGCTATCTAAAAATTATCAGTCTTTAAACATTCATTCCTACTAGTTTTTTAAGTCGAATGACCAATCAGTCAGATAACCATCCTCTGATTCAGTCGTTTCTTCATCTTCTAAACCAAATGACAATCCATCATCTTCTGATTCAGAGTCAAAGTCTCCATTCATTTCCATTTCTTTCTAATATTTAGATGCAGTATTCTTTATAGGTCACTAGCATTTTATAGAACACAGTTTCCAAAAACGGGCAATACCGCTAAACAATACTGAGCTAATGCTACTACCTTTTGGACAGATGAAGGATTGCCAAGTTTTTGATTAAGATTACCAGCCCGGTGAGGTAGAGGGAATGAGATATAGATGCTGATGAAGGCTTAGCATCTAATATAGAAAAACTATAAGTTTGGTTAACAATAATGCTGGTAATGAACAAAGATTTCGTAGTCCCAAAGATTGAAGCTTCCCAGGACGGAAGTCCGCATATATGTCACCTTCACTGATCCTCATGAGCCAAAGTCACCATCGGGAGGTGGTAGCGGTGAAGCAGTACCATTTATGTCACTGAGGATCTAATGAAAAAACTCCCCAAAGCTCTGTCTAATATGTTTGGAAATAAAAGAGGAGTCTCACCTACTTTTAAAATTAGCACGAAAGATTATGAAGACGCACAATTAAAAGTTGGAGAGAAAGTTACAATAGGCATTAAGAAAGCGGATAGTAGCGGGGTTTGATGGCAGCACCCTCAAGTGAATAGCAAGTGGATGTTTTTAATCCTTCTGAAGGCTAAAGAGTGAACGTTCAAAGCCGTGTTGTATTGCAGTATATCTTCGGTACAAATACATCAACCGTAATTGAATCCTCTCTTCCATTTCATACGGAAGTGATCAGGAGTAATTTGATTAATTTACGTTAATTATTTTAACTCTATTCTTTTGATGAGCTTGCTCATCTCAATTGGCTTTCATCAACTTCAAATAACCCGCTGTTTTCTAAAGCAAGACTAAGAATTGGTAATATCCAGTAATTCTGTCTGTGTCCGCTAACTGTATTAGTGGGATCACAAACTTCTACATTTTTATTCTTTACTCTATTACCGGTATTGCATTATGTGTCTATCTGGGGTACTGATCTTATTTAGAATTGTGACTACTAATAGCAAAACTTGGGGGTAATTATATCTAAGCGGGAAAATAGTCCTCAATTATATTATATTATAACAATATGATTAATAGTTTTCAACATATCCTGAAATACAAACAGCTTATACCCAATGCGTATTGGCCATTACAACAAGTATTACAAGCATTTCTACTACAGAGAATCAATTAGTTTGTTATCACCAATGTAACAC
>JBPCNB010000786.1:0-3251 GCA_051001675.1 Nitrososphaeraceae archaeon
AAATGTTATGGGATACGAATACGAACCTTCAGCATACGAAGAAACAGCCATCAGGAAACTTTTATTATTATTTGGTTTGTTCGCATTTGGTGCATTTTTGTTTCTCGCCATTTTTGTTTTTCCAATAACTAATCTAATAAGAGAACAAATTACTGCAGAGGTAAAAGTAATCACAAAGGATGGTGGAATATGTGTAGTCGAGACTCCAGATCATCCACGTGGAATACCAAATTGTAAATATATTACTGGTGATACCTTAATTGTTAGTTACACACAGGGCACAGAAGCAATCGCAACCCACCACAAGGTAAAAAGCCTAGCTTCCTAAGAAATACTGAAAACTTATGGACAGATCGAAACCCTTCGGTAGGACTGTAGTTAGGTATGTAATGCAATTAAGTCTATATAGAATCTATTAGACTGACCTATATTATCGATAAACGTATTTTATCAGACATGAAAACCTTGGTTGTAAGGCATAGAAAATTGGGCTACACCACAACGATATGTCCTTTCGATGAAGACCATAAACACTGGTATGTTATTGAAACTCGAGGTCAAAAAATGGTAGATACCCGCCGGTACTCAAAAATAGATTTTGATCTTATGGGAGAAAAATAAGGAAACTACAAGATATCCCTTCTAGAGTTTTCTTTGAATTGTTTTTTACAGATTAAATGAGCCCTATCTAATTTGTTTAACTGGATATGACCTCGAGTCGTCAATAGGTTTCCACGCCAGAATTCCTTTATTAGAAGCATTATTAAGAAATGAATCAGATTTTTTTAATAATTTCCTATGAGAAAAATATAGATTATTGCCAGCGATAAAAATAAGGGGAGACAATATCTTTATAGGCTCAATGTTTTACTTTTTCTTCCTCCTCCTTTACTTCTTTTTTCATTCTTATTTTTTGTTCGAGTAAAAGGCCAGCCATATTTCTGGTTCTTTGGATGTGTTTGAACGCTATATTACATGAGAGAATCTTAAGAAGTCTCCGAATTCTTTCACAAATTCGCAATAGCATTTTATCTCGGATTTCGCAAATGCCTTTTAATTGTTCAATAGTTGATTTAGAATCGCTCCTAATATTTATAATGATTTTTCTTACCTTCTTTCCTCCCCTAATAGTTCTTCTTTTTCTTACTCGACTTTGAAAGATAGTAATGTTGTCTGCAATCGCAAAATATATCGCAAGCATTTCCATTCTTTGCACTCCAAATCGATCATTTCTAATCGCTGGACGTATTGATCTGATAAACTTGGATCGTGTAAAATGGTTATACCATGCTAAATAACCACTAGGCGAGCCATCGGCATCTATAAACAGATGCATCTAAGCATAAATAAAAATAGGCGTGGATAAATAATTGCCCTATGTAAAGTTAGGGGACATATGGCAACTATATAGAAGTTCTGTAACGGGCCTGAAAAATCTCAAACTAGTTATGCTATTATTTTGTCGACGTGTCTTACTAATTCTTCATTGCTAAATAGTTTTTGAAGAAAACAGGAAACTGCTTTGACTTGCAGAGTCAGTTGGTTTTTAAGATCTTGGTAAAATTGCTCGTTAGCACTCAAAAAACACACACGTATGTTTTCATCCATCTTACTTATTTTGTTATATAGCTCTATCCCATTCATCTTTGGCATTCTTATATCGAGTATAAGCAAGTCATATAATCCAGGCTTGAAACTCTGTAAGGCTGATTCCGGATCATGAAAGGAATCAACTCTGAATCCGCTTTGTTTTTCCAACATTGTCTTTACAATAAAATTGATGTCAGGCTCGTCGTCTACGACTAATATTCTTACCAGTATTGATGTATTGGCGTTATTGGTGTTATTAGAATTACATGATCCTATATGGTCGTTTACGAATACTTGCAAGGTGTTTATATTGTTATGGCTATTATTGTTATTGTAAGAATAAGCACATTCCGTTGTTCTGAGCGTGCAATTATTATTGTCTGAATTGTTTGACATTCTATTACCAGTGCACAACTCCACATATTTCTATAACCAAAGGAGAACATGTAGACGGTGTGTTACTATATAGCCATCTTATTTAACACAAACTTTTTTTTGATGCTTGAGACATTACTCTGTTCAATCAGGTTCTGAGGAAGGAAGGAAGGATCGTGGCTATCGTATCGTAGCTTTTTCACTCATACATTGCATCTAAAATAGATAGATCCATAGAGGTTCTATAGATCAACAACACTATCACTAAATACTAGAACTCACATTGTACTCTCAGACTCACGACTTCGAATCCACAAAGCCGCAGGAACCTTAGCTGCCATTTTGCTTGATATCCTCTTTGGTTTTCTGCGGCGTATGTTTTTTGTATTTGTAAAAGAATCCGCTCTTCGAGCGGATGCAGGTATCATTTTTGATTTATCGCCAGATTAATTCATTCAAAAGAAATTATCTTACAATTTTTTATTTTCACTAAAGAAGGATAACATATCTAAATGTAGTCGATGCTACATGATCTATACTGAAGTAGGTATTTCACTTTCGATAAATTTTTGTTAGACAGACATGAAGGCTAACACCAGTGGTGTTATCATACCAGAGGTTGATGAATGGCATTCCAAAAATCCACTCAGCGGCCAAACTTTGGATGCCATAAATCCTCTGAATTTCCTTTGTCGGATTAATTCGTCTTCGACAGTCTTTCGTGTTACTTAGCTATAATCGACTTTCTTCCTCCTATCCTCCTTCCCCTTCCTATTTTGTTCCTATAGTGGTATAGTATTGCATATTATGCTATAGCATTTACATGGACAAATTTGATAATTTAATAGATTCATTAATCTTATATGAACCTGAATACACCTAGAGTAAAAATTCTATTTTCTGTTGCGATGCTTTCGTTGCTAATAGTTAACATTGCAGCCTGGCCCTCACTGTTTGAAAATGCTTCTGCTATTTCATCATCCTTTGAACTTGATAAACCATTTTTGACCGAGAAGAGAGCATTTATCTCTCTAACCAATACTTCTTTAATGAAGGATCTTCCTCGAGGGACAAGCGAGTAACAATAACAAGATAAGAAAATGACGGTAACAAAAATAGAGTTTTACAATAATATATATGAAATCTGTTATATCACGATCGACTAGAGAATGATGGGGTAAACAATTTGGATATCAGAGAAATTTTCATTCTCTCATTTGATGCTTTAAGAGAAAGAAAAGTCAGATCTATACTCACTATCCTGATGCTGCCATCACCATCAGGAT
>JBPCNB010000787.1:0-2807 GCA_051001675.1 Nitrososphaeraceae archaeon
ATTACTCTCAAGTTTTTAAATTTTCATTAACCCCGATTGCATCGATCAACCCCTCTGCATAGCCGGCACTAAGAATAGCGAGCTCCGGTCTTCCAGTTCTCAGGAATCTTATCGCATCTTCGATATAGTATTCAGCATTATCAATTATCTCACCTATTCTTTTCCTTTCTACAGGAGTAAATTCATTCTCTAAAGCCGCTCTTTTCTTGAAGATGGCTTCCTTCGCTTGGGGGACGTACTTCTCTACCATGTTTGCTGATTTGTTTTCAACGTACGTTGTATTGTCAGAGGGTTTATCGAAATTTTTGGTAAGAGCGGTCAATGCATCAACTTCGGCAAAATGAAGAAATCCCGTCACAATTATAGAGTGTGGTCCAACCCCATAATCCAGTCCGATTAACGATCTAACCTTTCCGGATACCATACTCTGATGGTCTGTGCCAATCCTAGATACTATTATGGCGAATGTATCTTGGTGACAAGCTTTATTCTTAAGGTACCTTTCGGATTCTAATAATGATTCAAGTGCATCTGCTGGATCGAGAAAGAACACTTTCCCATCCCTGTCGTTATATTCTGTTAGAATTAAGGTATGATTACCTAGAAGCAAATTATCAAAGAGTATATTATACACACTTACTACAGACTGAGGTTCGGACATTATTGTTACGGTTCTGCCAAATTTGTAAATATGAAGTCCAGTCTCACCCACGAGAGAACTGATCCCTGAGGCACCGTGTATTACTTTGACTTTGATAGAGTTTTTCACAGCTCGCACGTAGAGCTCCGTGTGGGTCGTAGCGATTAGTGGATCTCCATATGTTAGAAGGGCAACTTCTTTGGATCTTGCTTTGTCAATAAGTTCTCGTCCATCTTCTAAGAACCACCTTTGGACTAGAACAATATTTGATCTTCCATCTTTGTCTATTAGACGATCAAGGTTATGTAATTCAGTGTCAGATATCGAACTGGTGTATCGCTCCACATATACAATATCGCAGCTCCTAAGAACCTCCAAAGAGTGGAGACCGATGCCCGTTACACCGTGAATTCCTAACCCTATGATCCAAAACATACCAATACTATTAAATCAAAACATTATATTTCTTTGAGACCATTTTACATATGGATCCGAATGAGCGTCAATTCAGCCACAGTCCTTGGGACTCCCAGCCGCGCAAGGTCTATTACTAGCGTTCACGGGGGTCAATGATAATAGATTTTTCCTCTTTCGGTTCTGGTCTTATGATAAAATCTATTGTGTGATTCAGCCTTTCAAATATTAGAATTTTTATCGATCTTGTTACTACGGAGGTGATGAAGTCTGGAAGTATGGAACAAGGATCTGTTGAATACATCGATGCTAGATATAAACTCGGATATACTTATTCGTTCATTAAAAGTATGTGAAGAGTGAGGATCTCCCGGCCCATAGGTTACTACAGGAACTTTAAATGCGTTTCCCAATATGTTCATATCACCAGTGCCAGTTTTTCTCACCAACATTGGACGCTTCTTGCATACATCAAGAATGGAAAGAGAAAGGGCACGCACCAGAGGAGACGTATGGTCGGCTTCAAATGGTTCAGTCATATCTTCTATTCTGTGGGTCGCCTTGACACCTTTCTTTAGCGCGATCTCCTTCATGACAGATTCTACTAAATCGTGTACTCTTTTAGTAGAATCCGTAGTAGGTATTCTAATATCCACAGTTATCTTACACTTTTGAGGGGTAACATTATGACTAGACCCACCTGAGATTTCAGTAAGACTACAAGTAACTCTTCTTGATTTATCTTTTTCTGAGTCCATTAGACCTATCTCCAACTGTATCGCCCGCCAAAAGTCATATATCTCTTCAATAGAATTCTTCGCAAGCCAGGGAGCACTAGCATGGGCACTAGATCCAACGTCGCAAGTAAGTCTGAACGCAAACCTGCCTTTGTATGCTATTGTTATATTGTTTATGCCACTGGGTTCACCAAAGATTGCATAGTCTACTATTGACTTGCTTTTTACAAGTTCCTTGATCCCAGTTGCATTTCCTTCCTCGTCCACAACCCCAGCGAAGATTATGGTTCCCCTTTGTTTGGGAAATTCTGAAGCCGCAAGTAACATGGCTATAAGCGCCCCTTTCGCGTCGGAAGCACCGCGGCCATATAGATAGCCGTTTTCTATCCTGACAGGTATGCGACCCGGTACGGTATCCATGTGTCCACAGAGTAAAATAACAGGCCGTCCTGTTCCCTTGGTTGCTATTACATTACCAACATTATCAATGCTAGCGTGTTCGAAGCCAAGTTCATTGATAGATTTGTCTTTTAATAAATTAGCCAATGCAGCTTCAGATCTCGAAGTGGTGTACTCTTCCAAGGTTCTTTTCAATAATTCAATTGCATAGGTAGGCGAGACCAATTTTATTTAGTCTTGACTCTTAGTGTCTCTTATTTTGCTTGTCTGGATGCAAATTCTACAATCAGGCCCGGAACATCTATACCAGTTACTTTTACGGTATTCTTAAATTCAGTAGTATTGTTCACTTCGTGTACAACCAGCCCGTCTTCCCTACTTTCCATAAGATCGACCCCTACAACTTTTCCACTAACTGCCTTACAAGCTTTAATGCACACGTCTTCCAACTCTTTCGTAATAGGACAAATCTCGGCACGTCCTCCTAGTGCCATATTCGTTTTCCACTCCTCATTACCGGAATAACGGTAGATTGCCCCTGCTATCGAATCACCCACAACAATGGCTCTTATATCCCTTGGTGGGCGATTTACAAACTCTTCGAAGTAATAAACATG
>JBPCNB010000788.1:0-1080 GCA_051001675.1 Nitrososphaeraceae archaeon
GGATTAAAAAAAACATAGCTAACATTATTTGCTACAATGCAGATACCAAATAGCAACCAATGTAAGATTACGAGACTCTACGATTATGGGAAGGGATAAGCAACCTTTACTACTTAGTTGTAGATCCATAATATCCCTTGTACGATAAAACAAATCCCACGGAACCAGAGTTGTTATGGTATCATATTGACGAGACGACTGATCGCATTAATTTGTATTGAAAATAGATTATCCTATACAAACGAAAAATGGTGATTTTATATATTATGAAGAAAATTATCTATTGATTGACATTTAATGCCAAGAGCGAAGATCCAGCGATCATAAACCATGACGACGGCTTGAAATCTCTGGAGTCTGCTAGGATGATTGCCATAGATACAATTAGAATAGATGAGCATTCGCGTCTAACATTTACAAAAAAAGTAAAAAAAGTTTTTCCTATGGCGCCACAAGATACTTTAGTAGTCTATCAAGACAAGTACAATAGTGACGAGTTATTATTCAAAGTTCAGCGCGACGGTAGTATAGTAGATGGTTGGCTGGTTAAGCGAAGAAGGGTTGCTATAGCGAATCATAAACCTTCTTCTCTCAAAGATACTAATAATAGACTTCTCACAATTAGTAATAACAAGATATTCCAAACAACCAGCAACACTTCTTCTGAATTCGGTAAAAAGGTTCCAAATGTTTTAATCGTAGACGACGAAGAAGATGTACTTTATGCTTTCGAAGTAATTTTATCAAGTCAAAAATACCACGTAAAAGCATTTAGCGGATCAAAGGAAGCGCTAAAGCACATAGTAGAACAAAACAACTATTCACGATACTCCTTAGCTATAATTGATATAAGACTGCCAGACATTAACGGTATTCAATTATATCAGATATTGAAGATAATAAATAAGAAAATTAAGGTACTGTTTGTATCTGCATTAGATGCCGCTGAGGAGCTGACAAGTTTATTCCCTGAGATCAGAACAGGAGACATTATACGAAAGCCGGTATCACAGCAAGACTTTATCGAAAAGGTAGACGAAATCCTCACGAGCAGTGCGCCAGTCAACTCTTGATGTAGCA
>JBPCNB010000789.1:0-1053 GCA_051001675.1 Nitrososphaeraceae archaeon
CAAATCTTTAATCATAGAGATTATAAAGTCTTCAAGTGGGTATTTTGCAGATATATTTGCGAAACTAGAATTGAACCTATAACCGGCTTTGAATTATTCTTACGTAGTGGTCTTGAAGGATATATGCGTAATGAGAAATTGATGAAGGAATATGTCCTTGATAACGCACACAACGTCTATAGAGTATTCATAAACAGAGTATTGAAAGGCTTGGTTGACAAAGGCCTACTTAAAGAAGTTAAGCAAAGATATGGAGATACAGAATTTATAGCATTCGAGGGTACAGATTTATTTAAGACTAAGTGTCCAGAATTTATGAGATACCTAATGGGGGATATCGATACTATAGGATGACACCAAGTTCGAGATGTTAATCTACAACATTTTTTTGAAAGCACTGATGACTGTTATACTAAAGCAGTATGGCTTTTAACGCATTTTCTGGCATCTCAAAAGTTCGGACACCTTATTCTCTATATCGTTAGTTACTTTTTCTACCCGCTAACTACAAACTCTACCGGGTTGACAGTTCTTTTAGCTTTTTCTCTTTGTCCAGCTTCATTGGACTTGCTATGAAAAAAAGGAGGATGAAGCAATAAGTGGAATTCCAGAATGTGGTGCAAATCTTGTGTTACCTGTAACTGATACAGCAAACTACATTGGAGAAGTTCATTACAAGATAGGAACCAGACTTTATATCGAAAATGCAGACTAGAGATAATGGGAAACAATCGGAGGAAGAAAAAAGAGATCTAGAATTAGAAAACATAGTAGGGAACCTCCTAATCGCAGAGTATCAAGTAGATAAACTTGGAACTCGATTAAGTGATGTGGTTAATGGTTATAGACCTAAAATGATGAAGAACAATGCGTCTACACACGTATTCAAACACAATAATAAATGGTATAAACTATCGCTTAGAATAGATGAAACTGATGCCAGTCCTGCTAAAGACAGCTCCGGGGAAAAATAGGGTTTCTTTATCTAGAATTCTCTTCTAGTTATGAGGGAGATCCTAGTGTGTGTCGAATACTCTACCATTTTTACATGTC
>JBPCNB010000790.1:0-6995 GCA_051001675.1 Nitrososphaeraceae archaeon
CTGCATCCTCATCTCGAACAAGTGGTTTTAGGTCATCGATGTTAGTAAGAATATCAGGACCTCTCCCAGATACAATTGCAAGATCCATATCGGCAACTTCGCCTGTGGTAGATGCTTGCGGTTGATAAAAATCAGCATGACCGTCTATGAAGAATAATCCAAATCTTCCTACACGACGTAATCCTAAAAGGGGCCCAATAAGAATACTACAATCACCCCCTAGTACTATAGGAAAACTCTTCTTTGCTATTTCAGTACTAACAATTTCGGCTAACTGTAGTGAAAACGTCTTGATTGCGCCAGCGTTCATTATTAGGGTTCCCTGGTCACGTTTTGGATTATATGATAATGATGGTTGAACGCTAGCAGCGTATTCTGCATTTAACCCCTTGAATAAACCTGCTGTCTTCAATGCTTCCGGAAGATATTGTACTCCTGTGGGTCGTAATCCTAGGATTGAGGGGGCATCTATGATTGCATATCGTGGCATATGGGTAATACCATCTGCGTCAATTTCAACGTTGAACCTTTAAGGAAGCACATGCAGAGACTTTTTGTTTAATTACGGTCAACGAAAAAAGAAGTATATCATGCAATCAAACGTACCAAAAGTCGAAGTGTGCCTAATCATTGATTCTCTAATAACACTCTTTATGATGCCAGGACAAGAAATCTCTTGCCAGCAGTGAAGACAGTGAGTCAATCTAAATCTCTGATAATCTTATTACTGGTCGCTACCATTCTTTCTAAATTCGTATATTCCGAAGGCTCCAGAAGTATGTGCATGGAATGACGGATTCATATTCATCTACTATGACATTATTGTGCCGAACGTATGGTCAAATAAGTTATAAGCCTATTAATGAAGAGTAGTTGCAAACCCTCGGAAAAACTGGTATGCGTCACAAAAAGAGTTATGACTGCTTGCACTGGTTCGCTAGCTCCGTAAGAAAAGCTTGCATCCAGGTGTTATAATACATTAGGATTCTGTGGCATTACCATGTTGCACTTCAGCAGATCTTTCTGAAAGCTCTTCTTTAGAAACTGTTGTAAAGGAAGGTTCTTCTTCTGACAAAGTTTTAACCTTGGGAGGTTTTGTTTCTGATTTCACATTTTCTTTATAGTTTTCTAATGGGATTTCTAGTTCTGTTTCTGCTTGCACATCTCCTTCTGGTGTCGGAACAGTAGTAACCGAAGTAAAATCGGTTTTTTTTCCAGTAGCCGATGGCGTTACCTTGTCTTTGCTCTTATAATCTTGCAAGTCAGGTCTTTCCTCTGAATTAATACTAGATGCTACTTCTTCTCCACTTTTTTCGTCTGACATATGTTAGTATTGTATTACATTCTTTTTTACTGTTAATATTCTGAAAAGAACGTTCAACCCTCAAAATATTACGATAATATTGACAAGTAAGGATTCAAACGTGCTTTATGGCCAGAATATATCATTGAATACAACTACCGCAGTTCCACCACCTTGACCCTATTGCATGGGCACTTTGTAGTGACTTCTGGTATGTGTTTCAAATGATGGAGGCGACTCGTGGGACAGAATGAGGCACTATACAATTTACCATTATCGAAATCATGGGGCCATTCCTCCCAGACCTTAGAACACATCATAGGATTGGATTGAACCTCCTGTAAATAATCCAGACTATGTTTTTGCTACTATAAAAGCAGGAGCTCTTGGACAAAGTCACGATGGAGGTACATCTTGGAAAGACCGAGTTCGAGCAAGGACCATACGATATAACCACTCATTCCAAAGCGACTAGACGACTTTATCCTTCTGCTGGTAACGGATTTTGAAAGCTTTGATTACGGAGAATCGTGGACCAATTCGCCACTTTCTAATCACCAGGAGGGCTTATTTCTCTTACACTCAGATTCTTAAAGTTCCAAATTGTATTATCTGATCTAAACGTAACTCTCGGGCCGCCATTTGTTATTATGTAATCTTTAGGTCTCCCACAGTCAACACTATAGAACTCTTTATCTGAGCTGTTAGCATACCAGCCACCACCATCTACTAAATCTGTGACTTTTGTCCATTCATTATTATTTTTGTCATCTAGATATGATTCCAACTTAACGGCTGTATTGTTGTTGATATTATACATGACAACTTTCCAACCAATCCATCTGCCTAGGATAGAGTCCGTAACCTTATCGATTGCTCTTGCATCGGTGTATCCGCCTGTATGCCATATTTCCTTTTTCCATCTTACATTACCTGCAATATCAATAGTTCCTGTATATGCTGTACCCTCGCAAGGGTGTACATCATTATGTCTTTCTCCTCTTGCCCGCCAGACAAGATCACTTGCGAAATCTTTTTCGTCTCCATCGCCGTTGCTGTCTTCGACAGCCTTATCACCATTAGCAGAAGAAGATATGGATTCTATTACTTTAGCATAGCCGGTAATCTCAACGTTTTTCCAAACTTCAGTATTAGAAGGGGTGCCAACATGCAATCTGACTGCAGGCCCGTCTATATGCCAAGAACCATCTTTTTGTCTCGTTATGTTGCGATCAAACGTACTTGAGAACAAATCATCCGAAAATGGATTTTCCATATCAAGATACCATTCTCGTCCTCCTTCTTTGGTTGGATAGATTTTATCAATCCCAAATAAGTCTATAGCTCCCACTGAGGGTCTGCGTGTAACTAACGAAGAGGAATAATAGATCACCACCACAACAACAGCAATACTAACCATAGAGGCTGCAAGGGTAGCAAGAAACAACCTGGTCTTTGTTTTCACTTTAGTGTCTTATCATAAATAGAGACCCCAGTTTAAACTAACCAAAAAACCTAAGTCTACCATCTATTTTTTTCATTTTATCGTATAGTTCATGGCCGTACATTTTTGGCATTCTCATGTCGAGAAGTGCCAAGTCGTATAGTCCAGGCTTAATGTTTGACAAAGCGGCACTGTATGAATGTGACATACTTTGGATGCATGCAATTATATTATTTAGAGAAGTTTGCTTCATGTTTTTCAAACCGTCAACATTACTCTTGTGTCCACCTTTGCGAACTCCAGTGACAGGCGATTACGATTTTAACCAAAACCAGTTAGGTAATGCCCAGATCTCTTGCCGCTCAAAACCGCATCTTTTACAGCTTATCAACTGAATCTCTCCCTCAGACGTGCTACCTACAAAAGGAGGACCAAGCGTTGCCCCTTTAAAGATACCCCCTGGTGACAGAGAAACAAGCAAGCTAATAGAGCTCGGACAAAGGACAGCATTTAGTGGTAAGCTATTATCAGCAGTGAAATCAACATTTTGTCCTCCACTCTTCCAGAGAGATAATGCATTAATGTTAGCATTCATGTCACCAAGTACAGATTCCCTTATGTAACTTCGAACATATCGAGAGTCTAAGAAACCATATCTATTAGATGCTTTCCAATGTTTACACAGTTAATAGGATCATTTACTCCAGAGTTATTTGTTAGAAGACCAGATTTTTTATTCGAAGCATAGAACGAAAGACCTTCTCCACTCACAGGATCAGCTGGTCTTCCATGTGATCCTTTAACTAGAGTTTGGTCGTGTGGTATGGATTTCGTTGCGGGATCGAGAAAGAGCTCTAGAGGGTCGTAGCCTGGTTTTCTGTGTATATCTACAGTCCGTGAGAAATTGGGAGCTTTTTCAGGTATATACCACCAATAATAGCTAAACCATTTATCTCTATCAGATATGGCAATAATATCTCCGGTGCGCTCGTTATCAATTCTCAACTCCTTTTTTTCTTTACTAGACACTATTATTTTCTCAACTCCTTGGACATTTGCAAGAACTGATTTGGTTTTATCTCGAAAATCTTCCTTGATGTAGACGTGTGCTATTTGATGATCCACCATTGCAAATGCTTTACTATTTTCGTAATCTATATACTCTTTACCGTTTATTGTTCTTACTGCAAGAAGACCAGAATCTCTAAGTTTCAAATTTAGAGGAATTGCATTCCTAACATCATTAAATCCATACTCGGATAAAATGATGAACTGTGTGTCTTGATTTATCCCCAATTCCATTGTCTTCTGTACTATCCTGCCAAGAAGTTCATCAGCCTTCTTCAGATCATCTCTTACCTGACTGCTATTCTTACCAAACCTTTGCGCAGAATAATCAAGATGCGGAACGTATAAAAACATCAAATCCGGCCGTTGCTTTTCCAGGGTATACTCTGCAGCTTTAACTATCCATTCACTAGATTTTGAAGATGCAAAGGGACCCCAATAGCTCCCCAAATTGAATTCTCCGAGGTTCCGTATCAGTTCTTCATCATAATATCCAACTGGTTTAGAATAACACCACGTAATCATACCCTCTTCCATGTGCAGAGGTCGTGGCGTAACTATTACGTCAGAATTGGCAAACATAGTATTTTGGAAAAATAGTGTAGCTGTCTTAATTGAAGGATTTTTTCGTTTTGCAATATCCCATACCCTATCTGCATGGACCAAACGACAAGACTGCTCCCAGAAGGAAACAGCATAATTAGTTTTGTCATACAGTCCGTTTGATATTATTCCGTGCTGATCTGGATAGTTACCTGATAGAATACTAGCTTGAACTGTGCATGTTACTGATGGAAAAACAGGTTCCATCTTGGCACTCTCGCCTTCATTTGCAATTTGTAAAATATTCGGAAGTAATCCTGAATTTAGATGATCATGTTCTAGACCGACAATGTCTAATATTATAACATTTTTTGTCATATATTTTATTGTTGAACATCTATGTATTATGGTTTCCATGTAATTTAGTCGACGTTTGTAGAAATCGTATGCATTATAGAAATTGACCTTTTCTATTCATTGACACTAAATCCAGCTTTTCTCATTTTTCTTGCTACAAGAGGAACACTTAGAGGATGACACACTCAAATCGGCGGTACTGTGTATCATTATATCTTCTGTCCCATATTTTTCATAATATTCACTGCTCTTTCAGATGATAATATAGTGATGGGATAAACAGACTATTTTTCTTATCCCATCGGGGGGTCATGAGGAATCACCTTTTCGAGAGGTTTCAATATCTATTCATAAACTGTCTGTTATTGGGCATCGAATCACTTTTTAGTTGTTTATTTTCTCTCTTCTGTATGAAAGAGCAAAGCAACAGAAATCCAACCCCAACCGTAGACACTATAATCCGAAATGACTCTCAGATTTTGTTAGTTAAAAGAAAGAAAGAGCCATTCAAGGGGTATTTAGTGCTGCCAGGTGGGTTTGTAAATGAAGGAGAAAGAGTTGAAGATGCAGCAAAAAGAGAAGCTAAGGAAGAAACCTCCCTAGATATAGAACTTGTTAATATCCTTGGTGTTTACTCGGAGCCTAATAGAGATCCGAGAGGACACAACATGTCTACCGTATTTATCGGAAAGCTCTCTCAAAGCAATGATAAAGTCGACGCGATAGCACAAGATGATGCGGTTGCAATAGAATGGGTAAATATAGAAGAAGTTGACAATACAAAGTTCGGATTTGATCATAAAAAGATTATATCAGATTATAGAAAATGGATACAATCTGGTGGAACATATTGGTCGTCAAAAAATGGCCAAATCTGAAGATAATTTCAAAGTGCAAGCAGAAATAAGTATCACTAATAGGATCAATCAAAGGTGTAGGCATGAGGTAACTAGGTCAAGGCAAGTCTAACTTGACTTTAAGTGAAGATAAATGCGTGGGAATGGAAAACATTTGGATTACGACAAAAACAAGTATTTTATCAGATCATCTTAACCGTTATCATTCCAAATCAATCGTCAAAATGTTTTAGACGAAACTATATAACCAAGAGATATTCTCAACTTACATAAAGACTCACTATTGTCTCGATTTTACTTTATTACATGTGAGTTTTCTCCCACGTTACATTTACCATTTCTGTAGATGGAGGGGTGGAAGCAGCAACAGGCACCGACGATGTTCCTGGTATTGGGATATATCTTGGAATAGTGTTAGAGTCGAGAAACCTGTTTTTTAACAAATGGGAATGGGAATGGAAATGGGGGAGACCATACAAAATTTGAAAATCGTAGAGCATCGAAACCGAAGGAAGCAAAAGTCGTTGCTGTGGGACTAAGAAAACTACCTGTACCAAAAGTCAACAAAGGTAGTATAATTGCAGGAAGGCTAACCAAGAGATAAAATAAACTGATAAGCAATTTTGGCAGTAGAATCCAACTAACCTTACCATTGGTAATAACAGATGCTGACAAAGTGAATGAACTACACGAAATGAGAAAGGATTGTGAGAAACTACGGTATCTTTAGAATTAGTTCCACACGATAAATCATCGGATAAAGACGTGTCCAAACTAGAAGAAGAGCTTCAAAACATGCAAGCCTTACTTGGAACTATCCATGACCGTGATGCGGCTGTTGCTTATCTTAAGCGATAGACAAAACGCCAAAGACGAAATGATATTATTGAACACATCGTCCAAGAGAGAAAAAAGAGAAACGAAGACTTTCTAATCCACTGCAAATCAGATATCACAAATAATCAGTATAGCCCCTTCTTGCTTGGCATCCCCCGATGTTCTAATTAGCTATTGTACGAAACTTGGAATGCCTGTATTAAGAAAGCGATCAAATTAAAGATATACGCATTTAAACCGCTGACAATATAATGAAGAATGTCGATAATCGACTCGATGACTACCACCACAAACCTAGAGAGCTGCTATAGATGCTGCTATAGATGCCTGTCTCTCTAAGCTCGTTAGGTCCGAGGACCTGATCCACCGAAAATAATCGATGTTTTTGATAGAGATTCCAAAGGATAGCAGAATAAAATATTGTGAATTTAGGGGTGTGATTTAACAGATTATAAAAAAACCAAATCTGTCAATTTAAGAGATAGTCGGCTCCCCTCCCTCTCCCAACGCATTATCATTACTTATATCGCTAGCAACATTTGAGCAAGCTTCTATGGTTTGTCGTAATATGTGTACGAAACTAAGC
>JBPCNB010000791.1:0-3570 GCA_051001675.1 Nitrososphaeraceae archaeon
GAGTTTGTTGTTATTGTTTTTTTGTTGTTGTTCAGTGCTGTTTCTGCTATTATTACCGTATTACTAGTATACTACCACACCACGCTATATAAAGGACTATACAAAATACATGCATGTTTTGGAGAATGGATTACATAACAAAGAAACTTACACTAGATATTATTATCTTCATCGTCATTTTCATCATCATACCTAAAAAAATGGATTGGACAATCTTGTTCTCCTAGGTTATTTGAAACACCTCTGAAGGTACTTTTAACATAGCACCTACTTAGAGGAGGTCTTCCCCCATTAAAGGCAGACAATGAATTGTCGTTAGTTATAGAATTAAAAGATGATACTTAACTAAATAGTAAGGAAGCAATAGATCATGCTACCTATTCTAATAGCGAATCAACTGTATTATCATATGCTTCCATATTTGAGACACTATGGTTGTCACAAAGTAAAAATGCAGAACCAAATAGGTAACCATAATAATATCCAAGCAAATTAGGTTATACTATTTGTATTGCAGCTAAAATAACAACATTTACAAAATCCAATCAAATGTAATTGGTCAGATGGTATATGATACCCTTGATGACTCGTAAAAATTTACTTTTAAGTTCTGCCAATAACTATACAGTAGACATTTTTAGTCTGTATACAGTACATCATGATACGCAAAGCTCTGACTATGGTTATACTAGACCCAAAGGAATAAAGAGAGATGTGTTGATCTGATAAACAGTCAGAATCAGAATAATAATACTAATAAATCTACATTTTCTTAATTGTATTAGTCAGTCCAAGACTTCCGCGTATAGAGGTAATTCCTATTACAGCGACAACAGTTATGCTGTCCTAATAAGAAAAGGGTATAATTTATTGTAGTTTGCATTTACTTCCTTATTATCATAATAGCTCCAGTACAGTATTAGAACGTGTAGACGAATATCTATACTAAGTAGTACAAGGGTCTTCTAATCTCACGAACGTAACGAGATTTTTAGAATGAGATCTTCTTGAGGAGCAATATAGCGATAGTGATTAGTAGTACGATGACAATAATTATGGTAGTAGTTATGCATGAATACTTGAGAGACATGCTGGTAATCAAGTATGAAGAGTGTAAATCTTGTAATATGAGAACTCAACTTACATGTATAGTATGTGGCTTTTGTTGGAGTTGTCACTGGAAGAATGTATAAATTGTTTGTAAATACGGATAATGCATTTGATGTTCAAACAATAGCAGACCAATCTAAGGACAAGTTCAGGATGAATGACTTGTAATGAGGGATCCAAACGAATATGTATGCAACCATGAAAAGGTGGAACTAGGGTCTGTTCTCATCTAATTGGACAGCGGCTGTAGGACTGAATTAATTCTGTATCTTTATTTCAATATATGATCTTCATGATTATTCGTATACAGATGATTGACCCTGTTTTGACTGTCCACCAGTTATCCTTCCTTTAGTCCTAATATTTGCATTCTTTATAAGATCTTGTCGTATTCGCTGAAACTCTGTTTGTATTCAACTTCTTTGAACCAAAGTCACTGATTGATCTTTTATGATCTAAAGCGGTTAATATTAGTCATAAAATCGTCACCTCTGTAAGTATAGTCGATTCTTTTCGGATCTAGGATTCTTATCTCGCTTTCTTTACGGTGTTGATATTTTTCCCCATTTTGTTTCCACTTTTGCATGTGTACTATCGAGACCTGTTTCTTGTTTTCTTGACAAGTATGTAGTAAAGGCATGTTACGAATTGCTGATAGGAAAATAACAATAGCAAGCGCTACATTAGTCATAAGCTAACATGAAAGTTACGTAAGACTTCCGAAAGTAGATTAATCCTGAATAGCCTGTTAGATATAAATATTTAAGGCAACCGAAGAGGAGAATGTTGGAGTGACGTGTATATAGATGACGACCAGCAAAAAGAATACAAACGATATAGACCAGAGATGGCTGAAGCCACACACACTGCAGAAGAATAACCACGACAACAACTCACAAAGAAGATATTACTCTGTTACTACATGCTGCGTATACCATATATAGGGACAGAGAAGAAGAGGTAAGTTGAAACGACAAAAAGACAATATTCCTAGTAAAGACAAAGCATTTGTTGCCAGAACGCTGAAAATATCTGATAAACTTACTAAAATTCTGCACAAAGACAGCCCAAATGAATACATTGCACTTGTAGCATTGTCCGTAGTTTACAAAGTAGCAGTACTTTCAATATGCAAATCGTATTGGGAAAATTATGATAAAATGACAGAGAAACAGAAAGACGCTGCATCAAATAGAACACGACTGATATTAAGGTCGGCATTTGAGTTATTACGTAAAACAATGTCAGAAATAGAGAGGGATGCTAAAGTCTATAAAAGAAAATTGAACAAAGAAAATATTAGAATAAAGTAGAGATACATGTTAGAGTATAAACGAAGACACGTCATAAATTAATATAACATTTGTTATACTTACTAAAAAAGTTATTATAACAAATCCCAAGAATGAGGAGTGTTGTCATCATCTCCAGCGACATTATAATCACTTCTTCCTTTTTTTCTATTCGTGAACAAGTCAAGGTTATGCCAAAAGTTCAATCATTCTTGGAAAGCGTTTCATGGAATAGCAAAAACTCTAGTCGTGTATATGAAAGCGGTATTATTTATTTTTTGCAACTTTCTGAGTCAAAGAGATCTTAATCATACTGTAGAAACGATTCTAGAGCCGCTAGGAGCTAATGGGATCAACCTTTATGAGTTATTTGATGCTTTTGTAGCATTCCTCGTATCTTCTGGCCTTTCTATTCCTAGTATAAGACTGTATGTTGCTGCTATGAGATAATATTTCGCTTACTACGATATCGACACCATACCTTCCAAATTCAAAAGAAAGGTAAGGATGCCAAAACTGTACAGGGAAGACGAGGAGCCGATAGATGCAGAAGATAAGATATTAGAAAGATTCTCCTCTCTTGCAATAATAGGAGAATGAAGGCCTATCTTCTAGTGCTTGCAAGCGGAGCTATGAGGGCTACGGAGGCGTTAGCTATACGGGTAAAAGACTGTGATTTTTCCGTTAGCCCAACTAAAATCCATATCAGGAAAGAATATGCTAAAACTAGATTATCCCAACCTTCGAAAATTTGACCTAACAGGAGTATTCAAAACAACCATGGATATAACAATATCAATATCCGCATTTTGTTTTTTAAGACTTACAACACCATAGAAGATCTTAATGAACCGCTAGCAAACTGCTGTACCAAAAAATCAAACGGAGAAGATAGATAATAACAAGTATGTCTAGACAGCTAACTTATACTACAATTGAAGATAAGTGAGATTAAATTGTACGTCATGTCAGACGTATCTATTTTCTCCTATTTGTGCTCAACTGCAGTTTTTGCAAGTACTAGCTGTAACAGACGATAGCAGGGATAACATGCTCATAACAATGGATATCAAACTAATAGCAAGAGATAACAGCTTTTAAGAGATGAATTTTTAATATTGGGTATAAAATAAGAGATGTCCATAAGTAGAGAAGAAAAAGAGAAGCA
>JBPCNB010000792.1:0-7565 GCA_051001675.1 Nitrososphaeraceae archaeon
AAATTACTTATCGTGGAGCAGGTTGTACAATTTGTAAAGGAAACCAGTGAATGACAGAGAACCAACACGTTAGGCTTTTCCAATCCATTGAAGATGTAGAAAACTTCATAGCCCATACAGAAATAGACGCAAAGAGCGTCGCAATAATAGGTCAGGAAGTTATACTTTTATACGAGGAAAATATACAAAATGAAACAATATGAGGATAGCATTCTTAGGTTTGGGTACTTTATTTTTACACATCTAAGATATTCATAACCACACTCTTCTTGCTTCATTAGACCTTAACCTCGGTAGTCTACGATTGCCAATTGACAATAGGTAAAGCACTTACCTGCCAATGGAAGCTTAAGGCGATAGAATCAGTTGAAATGTCTGATTCTGTTAATTCTGGCATTCCAGAAGGGGAACTAGCAAAACTGATCGATACTATGATAGACAATCACCAAGTCAAAGAAATTCTTATGAAGTCGATGTCTGGACGTTTTTCTGAAAGCAGATCAAAAATACCACCAACAAAACCGGTCATAGAGCAAGAAATAGCAGCATAGAATTTTGTGAACCTACATTAGTCACTTTACGTACACCGGTAGTTAGACTGGAAAACTGGTAATTGTGCTAAAAAAATATGTTGGCAAGAACTTGAATGTGGAAAAGAAAGAAAATGGAGTCAAGATAGTCACTCAATTTTTATAATACTATGACATTAATATCTCAGCAGTCATATTTATTCATGAACGACTTCTCTTCTTGGTAAAGTAGATAAACTAGTATTCTCTATTACTTAGTAGGATACAATAACTATATTGACTAAGAGCAAAAAGTTACTGGATTCAGAATTAAGAGTAATAAACCTAGGACTTGACATTTTCTTTGATGGGTTACAAGCTCAGAATGTAAATACTATTCAGGTAGATTGGAAACCTTCAGCCAGAACAGCACTTGACAAAAAATCAGAAGAGATACTTTCAAAAATATTATAGGCAAAAGAGAAATATATGCTACCAAGACATAAAAGACGTCGTTTAGTTTATGGAGAAAACCT
Organism: Nitrososphaeraceae archaeon; assembly: GCA_051001675.1. Lineage (GTDB taxonomy): Archaea > Thermoproteota > Nitrososphaeria > Nitrososphaerales > Nitrososphaeraceae > TH5893. Next base: position 1,046 of record JBPCNB010000792.1, read on the forward strand.
ATTTTGGTAATTGATTTACAAAAAGAAAAATGATAATGTTTTTTACTGTGATTGGATAGGATATCTACACGCAGCAAAAATTTCTTCAACTGACAAAGGCATGTCATTAGGTAAAGTCATCAGTGTTTTTGACTATACATTAAATATCAAAACAAATTGCAATGAATTACTAGTTGTTTCAATGAGTAAGGTACGTTCGCCGATAAACATGAATATATTATCTGTTCCTGATGGTGACGATAGTCATGCCAAGGGATTTAAAGGAATCGTAGAATATGGATCAGAGATAAAAAAAGAAAACGATAATGAAATAGTTGTAGGAGGACAGATCTCTTTGCAACTCACAAAATCAAGAGTTTTTAAGAATTATCTAAGGAGAAAAAGACCTTCTCTTGCCTGTCTGATAAGATTTGAAAACGCAAGTAACAAGATACTTGATACATTAATGAAGCAATCTAAACGTGGCTGTTTACTAAATCCAGATATTACAACAAGGGGGGTATTATACAAATTTCTCAGAGAAATTGAAAAATATAGGAAGATTCAACAAGACGATAAAAAATTTGCTAAACTGGTAGGGAGTTCGTTACTACAACTATGTGGTAGGGGGCCGGGGTTTACTCCTTCCGGTGACGACTTTATTTCGGGATATTGTGTCCTCTTTAACTATCTGTCTCAAAGTCTCGGATTTACCAAGCTTAATCCATCAGATAAAGGAATTGTGCATCTGACTACTTGGATAAGCTTTATGCTTATGAGGTATTATGAAAGATGTATAGTAGACGAGCAAATTCAAACGATGATTAACTCATTGACCGATGGAAATTTTGAAAAGTACATTTCGTCTTTGGTTCAGATTAGTTATAGAGGGCATACATCAGGAATTGACATAGCTACAGGAATGACAGCCGCATTGTACACAATCATCGACCGCACAACTGGAACGGACCTTCTAAAGGAACTCTTAGCGATAAGCCCTAGGTAATAGCATTGGAATGAGGTGTTATATGTGGAGCAATTAACTTTCCACATTTAGAAATACACAATAAAATGTATATATGAATTTGTTTGAATTTTATGATAAATGAAAATTTGTTAAGTTATCCCGCACTAAGTTTAAATAACTTTAAGGGTAGATTTACTCCTTGGATGCACCCGAAACTATAGTTGTTGCGTTAGGCGGAAACGCATTGATGCGTCATGGTGAGAAAGGAACTTTTGATGAACAACATCATAACATTGAGATGGCCGTAGTAGAAGTTGTCGATCTTATAGAAAAAGGTTACAAAGTTGTTCTAACCCATGGGAACGGTCCACAGGTGGGTGCGACTTTACTGAGACACGAGATGGCAGAGGAGATCTATCCTGCTCTTCCATTACATGCATGCAATGCAGAAACTCAGGGCTTGATAGGCTACATGATTGAGCAAGCTTTACAAAATGAACTCAATAAAAGACATCTTAACAAGCGTACTACAGCGTTGATCACTCGAACAACCGTTAACGAAAAGGATCAGGCATTTCAGAATCCTACTAAACCTGTAGGAAAGGTGCTTCTTGCAAAAAAGATGATAGATACATCATCATTAGGTAGCAGCAAAACAATGCAACTTATCAAAAAGAAAAACTATTCAAATGGAGGAGAAGGATATAGAGTACTAGTACCTTCACCCAAACCTGTTTCAATACTGGAATATCAAGCCATTCGAACTTTAATCGATGCTGGGTTTATAGTTATTGCTTGTGGTGGAGGAGGAATCCCTGTTGTAGAAATGATGAACGGAACTACTTCGGGAATTGATGCTGTGATTGATAAGGATTTGGCAAGCGAAAGATTGGCTACGGCGATTCATGCAACCAAATTACTGCTCCTAACAGATGTAGACGGTCTATTTGAAAATTATGGCAAAAGTAACCAGAAATTAATCAGCAAAATAACGGTTAGCAAATCAAAGAGTATAAGCATGCTCCAACTTCAGGAAGGGAGCATGGCTCCAAAGGTACAGGCCTGCATGGAGTTCATTAGGAATGGAGGAAATGAGGCGATAATAGCTTCTGTATACAAACTATCAAATGCACTTTTAGGTCTTTCAGGAACACACTTTGTACCGTGATAATGTTATTGCAGGACTAATCAATTGAGTGCAGCTGACTGTGAGTGAAAAAGTTAAAAAAAAGATAGAAGATGCCAATAATTTGGCAATAGAAAGAGTCCTGAACTCACAGCCTTTTCTTGTAGACATAAAACGTGCAATAGATGTTCTTCCAGGGATGAAGAAGAATTCAATATTTCATGCTGGTCCTCCAATAGAATGGAAACGAATGTGCGGCCCATTAAAAGGTGCTATCGTAGGTACTATGATATATGAGGGATTGGCTTCCAACTGGAGTGGAGCTGTTAAGCTTATCGAGAATGGAGAAATAGAATTTTCCCCAAATCATGACCATGATGCGGTAGGACCTATGGCAGGAGTAATCTCCTCATCACTGCCAGTTTTGGTTGTTAAAAACAAAAAATATGGCAATATCTGTTTTGGCCGATTTGTAGAAAATAAGGTTCAATTTGGAGCTTTTGATAATGATGCTATTCAAGCTCTAAAATTTTGGTCTGAAACTCTGGCACCAGCTATTGGAAAAGCTTTGCGAAAAAGTAAAGGGATAGATTTGAAAGGTATAATGGCAAGGGCATTGCATATGGGAGATGAGTTACATAATAGACCAGCTGCTGGTACATTATTGTTTGCAAGCATAATTGTACCATATCTAATCAATGTCGTAGATAAGCAAGAGTTATTGGCGGTTACAAAGTATCTTGCAGAAAATGAAATTTTCTTTCTTTGTATGAGTATGGCAGCATGTAAAGCAATTATGAATTCGGTAGTGGATATTGAATATAGTACTCTTGTAACACTTATGGCAAGAAATGGAACGGATTTCGGAATAAAAGTTAGTGGATTGGGGTCACAATGGTTCGTGGGCCCTGCTAATATGATTGAAGGAATATACTTTCCAGGTTATGGACCTCAAGATGCAAATCCGGATATTGGAGACAGTGCGATAACAGAAACAGCAGGAGTTGGAGCTTTTGCGTTAGCAGATTCTCCTGCAATTCTATCTCTGATTGGTGGATCTGCTGAAGATGCTGTCAGATATACCGAACAAATGCGCGAAATCACTATGACACAGAATAACAGCTTTTCACTTCCAATTCTAAATTTTGCAGGCACAGCAACTGGTATTGATTTTCGCAAGGTTTTAAGAACTGGTATTACGCCCGTCATAGATACTGCAATAGCACATAGAGAGCCTGGAATTGGAATGATAGGTGCAGGTCTAGTGAGACCTCCAATTGAAGCATTCAAGGAAGCTCTACATGCTTTTGGTAGAAAATATAATCTAATGTAAGTTACACACATATCACAATATACCCATAGTTTAGCAAATAAACGCGTAAGTGCATACTCACTGCTGTCATACACAAACATTCCCATTATAGATAGATTGGATTCAGAATCTGGCCTTCAATAAAGATTACCTACAAAGTAAATATATTGCTATATCACTGTAACTTAATAACAATATAATCTATGGAAGAGGCAGAGAGATCAGAGGATATGTTTGCTCACTTTGTTTTCTTCTCATTATATCATCTCAGGAGGAATCATATCTTCATAAACACTATAATGCTCATCATAAATATTTGAGATCTTAAGTAGTGTTTCTTCATCGAAAGGCTTTCCTACCAACTGAACGCCTATAGGCAATTTGTTTTTCTTTTCCTCTTCTATAAAACCCGCAGGAACATTCATTGCTGGCAAGCCCGTAATATCAAAAACGGTAGTTAGTCTGCTTAATGCCTGATACACTTCAATATTGTATTTTTCATTGATATCCACTGCAGTCTGGTCTAACATAGGAGCTGGAATGATTGTAGTTGGAACCAAGAGTGCATCATAATCTGTCATCGCTTTTAGGAATGCTGTCCTTATTTCTTTTCTCATTTTATGAGCATTAATATACTCCACGGCAGTTATTTCCATCCCTTTCTCAAGCATGACTATAACATTATCTCCATAATCCCTACGTCTGGTTTCAATCCATTCCTTGTGTACAGCAGCTGATTCACCAAGTCTTATTGCCCGCCAGGAATCAATAATTTTATCCGTCTGTTGTACATGTACTCGATCTGTAGATATTCCACAACCATGAAGTTTGCTGACAAACTTTTCAAAAATATTCATTACTTTTGAATCTATTATCTCAAAGAAGAATTCTACAGGAATTCCTACTTTGAATTTATTTGATCCCCCATCCTTTATGTGTTTTTTTTCTGAGATGGTATTAATGTAGTCAGGAACTGGTAAGTCAACTGTAGAGCTGTCTAATTTATCGTATCCGGCTATTGTTTGAAGCACTGCTGCTATATCCCAAGCACTTCTAGCTATCGGACCTATGTGGTCGATAGATGGAGCTAATTCCTGGACTCCATATTTACTAACTCTTCCGTATGTTGGCTTTAAACCAAACAGACCACATAGTGAAGATGGGACACGTATAGAACCGCTTGTATCTGTTCCAATTGAAACTGGTGTCATTCCAGAACTTACAGCTACAGCAGATCCTCCACTAGAACCTCCAGACATCCTATTTATGTCCCACGGGTTCTTGGATGAACCATAGTGTGGATTAATATTGGTTATGCCACACGCGAATTCATGAGTGTTGTTCATACCAATAATTATTGCACCCGCCTCCTTGAGCCTTTTTACTACAGTGGAATCATATTGAGGAACAAAATTAGATAATATTTTTGATCCGCTAGTACTTCTTGCCCCTTTTACATATATCAGATCCTTCAAAGAGACCGGGATTCCATGTAAAGGTCCTCTGTACTTGCCTTCTTTTATTAACGCATCCGCAGTCTTTGCGTCTTCTCTTGCAGATTTCTCTAAAATAGTAATAAACGCATTAAGTTTTGGGTTTAACCTTGCAATTCTTTCTAGTGTAGCTTCAATCAAATCTATAGGAGAAACATCTCCAGAAGAGATAAGTTGTGAAAGATCTTTTATTGCTAAAGTTAAGATATTAAGCGAAGACCTCCTCATTTGCAGTACTTTCTCTCCCTACGAGCACCTCCAAACAGGATCCTGTGCACAAATAAATATATCACAAATACAAATATTATTCTTATAATAGCTGTCTGTTACTTTTAGGTAGCCTATAATAATAAAGATCTCATGTTAGTTGTTCATTCAAATCAACTTATAAGTTAGCATCATTAATTTAAAAAAACCGAGTATATATCAAAAAAAAGTAATTTGATGATATATGCAAATTAAGCTGACAATAATTAAAAGATCATAATTCTACGATATGCATTTTTTATCTTAAATGTGAATCAAACATAGAAACTGCTAGGCTGACTAGTAATACTGGGCATATACCATTTAAGCTCAGATCACCGCCATCATCAAGAAACACATAATCATTATAAATAGGATAGAAAAAATAATAGGGTCCACAAGATGTGTTTTAAATTGGGACAACAAGAACTTTATACAGTTCAAAAAAAATGGAGATTGAGGAGTACTAGCATGAAAGAGAGTGAATTTCAAGGTGGCGAAATTGACTTAAAAAAGCCACTTGTTGCCATCGTGGCTCCATCGACAAAGCTCTTGAATGATCTTGCAGACACAAAAAGGGCATTAGAGTTTTTCGAGGTCTTGAACGAGACTACAATAGTAGCTGCCCACAGATCCCCCAAAAAAACGCTCAGGTTTATAGAACAAATAGAATCTAAAGGGGTCGACGTCATTGTAGCAGCAGGAAGTGGTTCAGCTCATTTACCAGGAATGATAGCATCGTTTACTAGTATACCCGTAATAGGCGTTCCTTTGCATAGTAATTTTCAAAATGGGCTGGATTCTTTGCTCTCAATCTTACAGATGCCAGTGGGAGTACCTGTTGCAACGATGGGTGTAGGTTCCTCGTACAATGCAGGCATTTTTGCCTGTCAAATATTAAGTTTAAAGTATAGTTATCTTAAAGAAAAGCTAAAATTATACAAAGAAAAACTTGAACAAGAGGTAGAGACTGAAGATAGCCATTTGAAATCACGCTAAAGTCTCACCCTTTATCGCATCAAGTAATTTATTCTTCTGTTTGCATTCCCTTATGATTTTTCACTATTAGTCACTCTTTTGAGGAATTTTCACTATACCATAAGAATCAAAATTTGCATAAATACTTATTTTATTATTTCCACCATACATCGTTCTTTAATCAATTTTTTTGATTAATGTCAGTAGTAGTCAATCAAAGGCGATAATAAATAGCAATAATGCTACTATAGGTGTATTTTACGTCGATGAATTAAGATAGATATCAACAAACAACTGCATGACTCTGCTTTCTTTAAAAAAAGATAGCATCAATGCATTCGGTGTATGGTGAAGTCATTGCTCTTGCTTCAACCATGGGAGATTTAATATCAAGCGGTTTAGTAGTAATGATTGGGAGG
>JBPCNB010000793.1:0-5162 GCA_051001675.1 Nitrososphaeraceae archaeon
ATATCCTTCTGAGTCAATATTCCACTCATTTTGTTATATCTGTCTACCACCACAAGTCTGCGAATTTTCTTAGTATTCATGAGCTTACTTGCGTCAGTCATGGATGCGGATTCTTCTATAGTAATTAATGGTCTACTCATGAGTGTTTTAAGTGGTGTGATGAGTAAATCTGGATTAAGTCTACCCAAAATCTGTACTATATCACGCTCAGTAATTATACCCGTTGGAGCGCGATCTTCATTACGAGTAACAATTATTACAGATCCGATATCGTTTGTATACATGATATTGCATGCACTCATTATATTTTGATCTTCAAAATCAGTTTGCACTTTGCGATTCATTAGTTTTGAAACCGATATCGTTTCTAAGGTCATTTAATAATACACCTGAATTGAGATATTTATTTATGATGGATTCAGTGCAATGCAAAGCATTTAAGTATTCAAATTGAATGATATTTGCCTGATTGTGACATATTGATATTCGTAAGAATACTGACGGAAGAAGTAACGATGATAGAAAGAGAGACGATTGAGAAAAATTTAACAGAGAGCATGTTACGACTCAATCGAAAAATCTCTCGAATAATAAATGGAGAGATGACAAAGATTCAAGGCGATTGGTCTAGAGGTTGACTCAATCGAATTACCCATCAGTTGCTTTATACGGTCTTGGCAGAAATAAGATTAAGTTTGTTTGACTTCATAAAGGTGAAAATATTCTAATCTATGCTTTTGTATTTCAATCCTTCATCTTTATTCTCTGCTGCTTTATGCTCCTTGAATGATTCCATAGTATCGAATGTTTGTTGACATATGTCACATATCAGACTTCCACTAACTTTATCCGCCTTGGTTTCATTGTGGCTATTGTCGAAAGACATAACAGTATATTCACAATAAGAACTATAAGGATTTGTACATCTAAGGTAATGTTCTACTCGTTTAAACTTATATTCTGAAACGATACATAATGAACATAAAATCCATTTTATGTATATATTCGGTCAAGGAGGAGGGACTGTAATTCATAAACTTTATGCCACTATTTGCCCGTTAGTGTCCCTCTTGCCATACCATATTCTTGAGGTCCGAGTAAATCCATATGGTTATTCGGAGTTCGTCCAAGACTTTCGAAGTAATTCTTGGATTCGACCGATGATACGGATACTAGTCCATCGTCTGGACCAGGAAGGTACGAATTTCCGCCAATAAATGGCAACCAGTCTCCGCTAATTGTGTAGTATTTCGTATGAGGATTTCTGGGAGCTTCATCGACGGAAGCCCCGGGTCTCAAATCCCAGACTGCTGGAGCGCAAAAGTTATCCAAAAAGGCAAGCGGAGACCCAGCGTTCGGAGTTCCAATCATAATCAGATTAGCTACATCGTCGGCGCCTTTAGATAGATAGGCTCGTGCATCTAAGCCTCCCTTGCTGTGGGCTGCGATGTTTACTTTTTCAGAACCCGTTAACTGTGAAATATTTTGAACTATCTTTTGTAATTCAATAGCATGGCTAGCTGCTGAACCACATCTGTCATCATTGGCAAATGTTACTGTAAAAAAGATAATGCCATCTTGTTTCAAGAGGCTCTGCCACGTATCCCATACGCTCGCATCCTCAAAATGCCCGTGCAAGAGTATAACGGGAAGAGATTTGGGCTCAGCATAAGTGGCTTGCTGAAAGTTAAGCAGAACGACAAATAAGACAATAATTATGGATAGTATAATGGATAGCCCAGTTTTTAGAGTCATACAGAAAGGTCGCATCTCCTTGCTTTATTAATATTTTAACATCGATGATTTAGAACCTACCTATCGCTTCGTCTGTTACCAATTGAATTTAATTAATAAAACCTAAATTCAAATCCCAACGGGAATAATCCTTGTCGAATCAAGGTGCTACGCAGCATAAGCGTCCGTGGGAGCCAATGTTGCAGAGCCAGTAACATATTCTATATCGGGGTCATCAGCTAACAATCTCTCAACATCCTCAAGATACATTCTAATCAATTTGACACGGAGTGTCCTATTTTCATCGACTTCTGGAACACGTTGGTAACGGGAATAAATCCAGTCTTTCTTGCTCCCTATGTCTACACGGTCAGTAGGATACACTATTTTAAGCATGACACTTCCTTCCCAGTCCTTATATGTTGTTTCGAATCTTAGAATATCTATTAACAATCTCTGGTCAAGTTTTGGATATAAGGCAGCTGACTCGTTTAGGAATTCCTGGTACCTAACCTTAATCTTATTTGCATTACTATACGAAGTTTCATCCCGATTTGCATCTTGGTTTATCATTGTAAAATATGGGAACATATTTCATTTAATGATTTGCGAATTAAACAAGGTCTATGTCGTCATTCAAACTTATAATTGTCTTGCACGTCCTTTTGACTAAGATTTACACGGACTATTCCATTCTCAAATTCGTCTACCAGTTCCTTGGGTACATTATACTTTTCAGGAGTGACGGGTCCAGAACTAACTATAACGTGAAGCGGCTGAATGTCCGATACGACGCCAATTTCTCTTTCATCACTACTTATAACTGGCTTATTGATTAGTGCCTGCCAATCCTTCGTGCTGTCCATTGCTAATAATTGGGGCTTTATCACATTTAATGATTGACGTATGTTACACTTAAAACCCTATAATACAATACGGCGATTGTCTAATTATAAAATATTGTGAGCCGTATCAAGTAGCAGTCATGGCTCAGGGTTTTGTAATTATTACTTTTTATTTTCTTATTTATTGGTTTGAAAGACCGTCATTATGCGAACTGAACTATCTTTCCCTGAAGCTCGGACAGACGCATTTTAAGCATGGATATCTGAGTTTTGTACCATACAAATGTTGGTGTTGAGTTCTAGTATGGCCGCAAATACATAGGTCATTTTCTTCTGCCATCTTGGGAACAAACAATTCATTTATTGGTCATATGTTGACCCAAATTGTCCCACCGAAATCGTTTGGCATCTTCTTTTGTTATTTTAAAATAGACTGCATGCCCATCGAAGCCAGCAATGAAATTCATTGGTATAAAATATTTCTTTTTATTAGCAATACCTTTCTCAGTCACTATAATGTCTGAGCCTACCTTCTGAACTTTTCCCAAATCACAATTGTCTATTCCGAATGCGACTTTTTTGAGTACCTCATGCCATGCAGCATTCTGGCTCATGAGCATATAACTGCAATATTTCTTATATCAATTTATTATTAGCAAAAGTTTTGGTGGAACCTCCAGCGGAAATAACAATTGATGGAAAACCTGCAATGACTTTTGTTTGCACTGCGAAGACATCCTAGAGATGCGTCTATGATTTTAAAAGGTTGGTATTAGTAGTAGCAATTAATGGAAATACAGGATATGTTATGACTCTTGGAGCCGTTCCCGAAACTTATTCTGTATAGGATCGGATATTTGAGAAAATGCTACAGTTCTTTAAGATAAGGAATTAGTCAATAATAGGGACTCGGGCCTTTCATCGAGGTCTAGCCGTCTTCTCTGAATTTTAAAACCACAGGCAAACTCAGTGACTACGATTTATTTGTATTATGGTAACAAATTCTATAGACAAAAATCTGATGGGTTCAACTCATTCTTTAAAGTCTGCTGAACCCAACAGGATGATAAAGAACTCTACGTTGGTATCAGTCTTATGGACCACAAATAATAAAAGGGCCATACTTCGCGATTACTTACTACTGTTCCCGCTTATTCCCTGTTTTATTTCCCCAGTTAAGTTACCAAGCACTCCTGCTGCCCCTTCGCCGACTTTCTTAGCAACCTCTCCAGTTTTGTTGAGTACATCTCCGCCTACATCACTTGCATTTTTTCCCATTTCACCTAAAGATATCCCCGATACATTAAGCGCTGATGAAACATTTTGTGCGAGCTCGCTTCTATTGATTGCTGAAGTATTTTGTCCCAGTACGGAAGCAGTCTGATTAGTTGAGGCTGTCATATTACCCGTAGCATTTGAGGCATTTCTGGTAACATTTTGTGCACTCAAGTTGCTTATTGGGATAATCAAAGACAACATCAAAGTCAATGCTCCAACAATGATTAATTCTTTATTCATGAGCTTTAGATGCTCAAATCCTTACTTAAGGATTATAGATTCATCTTTCATGCTATTGATTTCACAAAGCGTTTTTAGATTATTATTCTGGTGATCTTCCGACGAACTATTACTTCTCATGTACCCAAGAAACACATTGATTATTCTTACATTTGTTTTGTTTGAAATATCCTCAATATTCTTGATTGTAGTTGTAAGTTTAACTGGCATGCTAATTCTTTCTCTTATTGTTCAGTGAAGACATATGAATCCACATCATAAACGGGTCCAGAGGATGTGTGACGATATCGGTGCTAAAAGGAGGTTCTAGACATTAGTAATAATTATGCAAGCTTTAAACTTTACTCCTTTTACACTATAACTTTACTAGTTTAATCCTTCGCAACATACTATTCATAATAACTAGTGAATTCAATTGTAAAATATCTGTGGGAGGTCGTTGTGAATCAAATTTGACACAATAAACGGACTCGTTGTCGCTTTATTTCAATCAAAGCCTGAGGAGTTGGGATTCTGAAGCCGTTAAGGTAACACGGGTTTGCAATCTTTGGGTCTTGTGGTTTTGTTTCATACTAGGTCAAGGTCATTGGACGCTTTGGAATGGGTTTTCAGTTTGGGAGGATTCACCTGATTTTACCAATTCAAAAGAAATATTGGCCGATGCAGGCGGGTATCCTTGACTTGACGCTTCTACTTCCATGACGAGTGGTCCTGTATCACCCTTCTTGCCGACGATCCAGGAATATACAAATTTTCCGTCTAAATCCGTGATTCCTTTAAATTGCTTTTCAAAATTATTTCCGGGATAAATCAATTTTCCATCAATTTGCGCACTAGCTATTGGCCTATTATGCGAATTGGTAACAATTATTGTTGCGTTTTGGCTATCACCTCTTGCCACTGGATTTTTTAGCGGCAAAATCGCGACAAGCAACTTTGATTGTTGTGTAGTATCTATTGGAGCTTCAGAAACATTGGATTGTTGTGTGGTATCTATTGGAGCTTCAGAAACATTGGATTGTTGTGTGGTATCTATTGGAGCTTCAGAAACATTGGATTGTTGTG
>JBPCNB010000794.1:0-1354 GCA_051001675.1 Nitrososphaeraceae archaeon
GGAAACCCATAATGGTGGCATTAAGTCTCCGCTACTTAGATAGCCGTCTTATTTCTTCACAGATTTGCCTAAGCATTATTTGATAACTATGAAAACCTGGCTAAAGCCAATGTTGTATTACGATTGAAACATTCAATGTTCCAGAAATGAAACAGGTTCAATGAGATCCTGTCTTATGACATGATACCAGATGCGGTGGGATGCAATACACTAGTGTATGTAGTCCATTTGGGAAAAGGAGCGAATTTCATAGGTTCCTATCTGCTTAGCCCTCTACGTACCAGCAAGCAAACTGCCATTACTTTGAAACTAACCCAATGGTATAATGACAACTCAAATCTCTAGATTTTTAAATCGATTTTGTCAAATAAGGGGAAACAAAGGAACAATGATGACTAGCTTTTACCATAAATACAAAGCCAATATTTTATTTAACAAAAATCTCCTTATCTCTGGATTATTTTCATTTCTTGTTGGAGCCTTATTTACCCAAGTATATGCTCAATATGACGAAAATTATATCGTCAATTCATTAATTACATTGGTCATTGGGTATGCAGTCTATATCCCACTTTTCGCATTTCTTTTCTATAGAGATAACAAGGCCAAGTATGTAGATCCCCTTACAGGTAAGAAGAATTCTAACAAGATAAAAAATGATGTCAAGAAATTGTTTACCGCCTTTTCTATCTCCGAAATAATATTTGTAGTATCAAAAACATATATTCATTATTCTTTACTTGTATCATCTGTTCAACCCTATCAGGCCTATTCTGTTGCTGAATTTATATCATGGACTATATATTTTATTTCAATCAACGTGGGAACAAAAGCTGTAAAACTGTTTGAAAATTAATCGGACTGTCAGAATTCCGTTCAGTATCGTTGATTGGGATTTGTTGCGACAACAATACCTTATTCCGTCCAGAATGCGCTTGCACAAACTACACCTCCCATGGAAACAGAAAAGAAGGACATGTTCAAAGTCATTATGATGAATTGCAAATATCTTCCCACTTGTGTGCTTATTAGTGGCCTAAATTTCACTTGTGGATGATTAGGACGATTTAGCATGCTTATACTACCTAGCGTGGAGTATAAAATATTATAATTGCACCACATACTGCAACCAATGATCCTATGATTTCAAATCTATCTGGTTTCTTTTTATCTACAATCATTCCCCAAGCAATTGACGAAATAATGAATATTCCTCCATATGCAGCATATGTTCTTCCAAAATGAGATGGTTGACGCGTAGGAATTATACCGTATAGGAATAAAGTATGCCCCCAATCAATCCTATAAGAATTCCTTTCTTCTCCCTAATCCATTGCCATACCAAATACCCTCC
>JBPCNB010000795.1:0-5447 GCA_051001675.1 Nitrososphaeraceae archaeon
TATTACTAAATGGTTGAAGATCTCTAAGAGCATTCTTGTTAAAAAATAGTAAATTTGAACGCACCAAAACTAAGAGAAACTTTGCAAATTATAATTGAGATTATAATTGAGAACAGAGTAATAGGAAGCGTATGGTTATTACGATTATAAGCAATTAATCGAATATGGTCCCATCATTATCGTATTTCTGCTCAAGACATATTGTGAATCCTACATGTCCACAGTCATCTGCATTACAGTTTTTACACCTAGGCACTCCGTTCTGCGTTTCTACTATCACATCATGACCAAGAATGTTATCATAAATTAAACAGTATTTACTGTTAGCAAACTCCTTTAAGATAATTGGATTCTTTACAGATTGTTTGTCTTCTGAACTCAACCACTGCATAAAGGCAGCTGTACCCTGATCTAATGTATCACACTGTATCATAAGTTTAGTAGGGTTAACTTTATTTCTTTTTGTTTTAGTTGCTTGGTTCTTGCTCTCTTTATTGTTGAACAAATTTTATCCGACCGTCTCGAAGCCGACCATGTTTGATATTATGGTAGACATCAGGTGGGGCAAGAATATAAACATATGTATATGCGGGAGCTATAATGAATCAAGTTAATCTATTCTAAATTTATAATTATCATATCTTTTTCGTTACAGATTGAGAAATAAGATATAAATATTAGTTAGTTTGTCCATAACTATATAATGAGATATAAGAGAAATTCAACTATTGACGATGAAACTTTAGAAAATATGAAACGCTATTATAAAATTAACAGTCCTGCTGAATTATTACAATTTATAAAGAAAAATGGTATTATCAAAGGAGATATTGAACACGAATAATAAACCTAGCATATTCTGCTTTCCCATGACTTCTCTTATAATTAACAATAATTTTATGACTTGGTTTCTAATGCTGGCATTGTTATGATACTATTATGGGTAAGACTCATAGAAAGAAGAAGCTGTACAAAGGTAGTTCATCTACGCAAAACATCGATCAGCGGGAAATTGTTCTTAACTCTTCGCCTCGCAACTTGCTCTCACCACTCATGCAATCAGCTTTTGCTAAAATCTTATAGGTTCTGATCAAAATTAATCATAATTATTACTGCTTTTTAATAAAAATTGTATAGGAGAATATAAAAACTAGAATGTGCCTATATATAGATGTATGAGTAAGATTAGAAAACAAGATACAATCTCCCTACATCCAAAGATTGTATGTCCTAATTGTAGCAATAGTACTAATAACGCTAGCAACATAATTACAGATCCTGAATCTGGCGAAATTATTTGCAGTAATTGTGGTTTGGTAGTATCGTCAGAGAAGGCTCAAGTTACAAGACCAGAATGGCGTCATTTTGATAGTAACTCAGCATATGACAATAGTAGAATAGGAGCTGGGATGCCAAGTTCCCTTGCAAGACATGATATGGGTCTTTCTACGATTATTGGAAGAACAGATCGAGACGCTACAGGAAACAGAATTGATTCTTCGCTTAAATCTACACTCGATAGGTTAAGGATATTGGACTATAGAACGCAATTATATAGTGCAACTGATAGAAGTCTTAAGAGAGCATTCTCTGAACTTGATACTCTAAAAGATAAACTGGTGTTACCTCCTTCTATAGTTGAGAAGGCGGCTTACATATATAGAAAAGCTCAGGAAAGAGGCCTAGTTAGAGGAAGAACAATATCTGCTATGTTAGTTGCTGCTATATACATAGCGTGTAGAGAGATTGGAGTTGGAAAGACATTAAAAGAAATAGCTGAAGGTAGTAATCTAAAGTCAAAAATACTCTCTCAGAGCTATCGAGTTTTGCTTACTGAACTAGATATAAAAACACCAATGCTCGATCCTATGAAATGTATTGCTAAAGTAGCGAATAAGATGAAATTAAATGAAAGAATTACAAGACAAGCAATGGGCATTATGCATGAAGCCATAAAGAAAGAAGCAACTACAGGGAAAGATCCTATGGGCTTAGCTGCCGCTGTTTTGTATATATCATATATAAACAATAATATTAAGGGCATAGGTATACCTAAAATAAGTACTGCAAGTGATGAGAATAAAAGTAATAGATCTCAAACATCTTTTGCTCAAGCAGCAGGCGTAACAGATGTAACTTTAAGACACACAATCAAAGATCTGAAGAATCAATTGCTTCTACTAAATTAGAAAAATTATCGCATTCATTTTTTATTAATATAGAAAGGCCTAGGGGTATATCGCTAAACTATTTCAGAATAATATGTCATCTGACGTCAAAAATTATTCAAGTTCAATCAGATTTCCAATAGAAAAATAGGCCAATTTATCCTCTAAATATTGTGTATTTTGATCATAGTAATTTGCAATTGCATAAGACGAAATCCAGCATTGCGAAAGCAGTCGATATTTAGCATGATAACGCATGAAATAACAACGGTATAATTCATACTATTCAACCATTTTGAGTAACTTAATCACAATTTGGGCTGTCACATAAGCACAGGGAAAAGCTCCAATAATCCCTACCTTTGTGGATCAGTCAGCAATATCACCTTCATCCACCCCATGAATGTTTGTATAGTAGGTGGAGCCAATTCTGCAGGTCAGGCAGCAATGTACTTTTCTAAACATGCACGCAAAGTCATAATGATAATACGCAGTGATTCATTGAGTAAAGGAATGTCGCAATATCTTGTAGACCAAATTAATGAGACAAAAAATATAGATGTAATGCTGTCTTCTAATATAGAAGCCGTAAATGGAGCAGAGAGAAATGGAATCTGTCACAGTCTTCAATGCCAAGAACAGAGAAAATATCACTATTTCTACTTCATATATTTTCATCTTTATTGGTGCACAGCCACGCACAGATTGGCTGTCAGGCATAATTGAGAGAGATAAAAATGGGTTTATTTTAACCGGACCAGATTTGATGCCTGATCGAAATTCTCGACCGCGAGGTTGGACGGTTGATCGTGACCCTTTTCTTTTAGAAACTAACATACCAGGGGTTTTCGCAGCAGGTGATGTTCGTCTTGGATCTGTAAAGCGAGTTGCTTCAGGTGTAGGAGATGGTGCAATAGCAATACAATTTGTGCATCAATATTTGACTAAAGTCTAAAGAAACGAAATCATGTGATATCGTTTTCAAGAATAAAAGGCGTGAAATCACATTTACTAACCTAAAAACACAAGATTAACGACAAGTCATACTGGTAATGAGCTTAATTGTGTAAGAACGATCTTATTTTATGTGCGAATGCGGCAATGCACAGGTGGATGATTCTAAAAAATGCATGCTTATTAGAGAGATTCCCGTAAAATACTATAATGTCAGATTCAGGATGTAAACATCTTAAACTAGTTCAGGAAGATGTAAAACCTAGTGCAGATGGTTGCGAGGATTGTCTGAAAATTGGTGATTCCTGGGTGCATTTGCGTCTTTGTCTTATTTGTGGCCATGTAGGATGTTGTGACTCGTCAAAGAATAAACATGCAACCAAACATTTCCATTCAACAGAACACCCAATCGTTCGATCTTTTGAACCCAATGAGGATTGGAAATGGTGTTTTGTGGATGAGACATTCCTCTGATATAATTGAAGATTAAAGTTCTTATGAACGAAAATTTGCCAAGCTCAAAGACGCGAATAACAGTGACTAACTTACAAAGCTTCCCTCTAACCGATATCCTGCTTCTTCCCATTACTCCACTTTTTAATTATTTGTTGATTTGTTCATTGCATATCACGAAGATTTACCAAACATCGACCAGCAGAATTTCTCTTTGCATTCATCATATGATGTTAGCAATCGTCAATAGTACCCAAACTAACACCGAAGATCATTATCATCACAAGCTTGAGTCAGCCGTTTGGTGCAAGAAAGGATGAAACAATTGAATACAAATCCATGGCCAGCACTGCCGTTGGCAGAATGGAAAGACACATATGAAACGCTGCACATATGGACCCAAATCGTCGGAAAGATCCGGCTCACACTTACCCCACTTGTGAACCACTGGTGGAATACTACTCTGTATGTCAACACCCCGTGGACTCACGACATCCTCGATGACCTACAAAGGTAGATACTTCCGGATAGACTTCGATTTCATCGCTCACCTCCTGCTCATTGAAACGACTGATGGTTCTACCAAGTCAATCGCTCTTCGACCACGCTCTGTGGCTGATTTTTATCAAGAAACGATGGCCGCCTTGGAATCGCTTGGGATGCCCATGACCATCTGGACTACACCGGTTGAAGTACATGACCGGATCCCATTTGAGGAGGATCACAAACATGCGGCCTATGATTCCGAATATGCACAACGGGTCTGGCGCATTCTGGCTGAGGCCACGCGGGTATTTAGTGAGTTTCGTTGCCGGTTCATTGGCAAGGTGAGCCCCGTACATTTTTTCTGGGGAGCCTTTGATTTAGCTGTCACCCGCTTCTCCGGACGTACGGCACCTCCACATTCAGGGTCACCAAATATGGCCCGTTTTGTGGCGGTGGAGGCCTATTCGCACGAAGTTAGTAGTTGTGGTTTCTGGCCTGGTGGAGGTCCGGTCAATGAACCAGTTTTTTACGCCTATGCCTATCCAGAGCCTCAGGGTTTCAAGGGCTACCCCATCCAGCCGTCGGAAGCATTCTACCATGCAGAGATGGGAGAATTCCTGCTTCCTTACAATGTGGTCCGCAATGCGAAGTCACCTGATGAGGTCTTGTTGTCTTTCCTGCAAACCACATATGAAGCTGCGGCAACACATGCCAAATGGGATCGACGTGCGTTGGAGCGTCAGTAAGTGAAATAATATCAACTTGCTTACCTGTGTCCTCTTAGTTTAAACGAGCATACGAAGCATGGAGCCCCTTTATGGTAAAAGATGAGAAATCGGTAACGTAGATGGTGATAGCTCAATTGTACCTGAATCCTGCCGTATTATCTTTCTAGCGAATCTATTTTCATAAGCTCATTAACACCTAAAGTATGTTGGTATAATTATTCTCCCATGATCATTCATCTTATCCCTACATCAAGCTAATGGTATCTCAACAGCATCTTTAAATCTTTAGAGTAGATGATAAGGAGTTGATATGGAAACATGACTAAAAGAAAAGCAGAAAACATAAAACTAACATTACCTGTAAGCGAATCTAGGGATCATATTCAAGGACCTGTAACCGCACCTGTAACTTTGGTAGAATACGGAGATTATGAATGTCCGTATTGCGCCCAGGCCTATATGATCACAAAAGAAATTCAAGAACGTTTAGGAAGTAAATTATGTTTCGTATTTCGTAATTTTCCCCTTACCAGAGTTCGGCCCCATGCATATGAAGCTGCATTAGCAGCGGAAACTGCAGCTGCTCAAGGTAAGTTCTGGGAGATGTATGATTATTTATTCAAACATGGGCAGACAGTTAATGATGATAGTTTAAGAC
>JBPCNB010000796.1:0-1351 GCA_051001675.1 Nitrososphaeraceae archaeon
CTTCATGACGATGCAAATTACGGTTGGTTATTAATGGATCCAGATTTTATGGATGATGTAATCAAGGACTAGCGAAATTTGTGAAATTCTCTGGGGTCAATTTGTCTTAAATCTATCTCGGGAAAAGGGTATTTCAATATGCAATATGTTGCTCATGAGAATTGCAAAAATTAAACCAAACAGAAAACCCCCTATCATATCACTGAAGTAATACTGCCTCAAGATCAATTGCGATAGACCAATAGAAAATGGAAGAAGCCATATCAAGTGCTTGGCATTACGAAGTCCCCTAGAAAACGAATAACCAATCAAGTAAGAGAATGCGGTTATACAGGCAACATGATTTGAAGGATAGGAAAAATCCCGAGCAGAGGGCGTCATGCTGTCGCCCTCCAGGTTAAATCCCTTCGGAAGAGAGGATAGTTTGACTGACTGGAGCGGCTTTGTATGTGCTATTATTGGTTTCAAATATGTTATAATTATTGTAATCACGAC
Organism: Nitrososphaeraceae archaeon; assembly: GCA_051001675.1. GTDB lineage: Archaea > Thermoproteota > Nitrososphaeria > Nitrososphaerales > Nitrososphaeraceae > TH5893. The sequence goes on from JBPCNB010000796.1 coordinate 496, forward strand.
AATAGTTATCATCAGAATCATACCTGTTTTTCTTGTTCTTCTTATAATTGTCAATATTATTGAGGCAAAAATCAAGTGTATAATTTCGCCAAATGACGCAAATAAAACGAGAACATAGAGTATATTGCCATTAAGATTAACACGGTCTAGGGATGCATTAATAGAATAGTCCAAGGACAGTGTTGCATTCAAGTAAACTAGCGTCGTAATAACTCCAAAGATAACTATCAAGAGAAGGAATTGTGGCGACCGTAGACCCACTACCCATACTGGCCACAGGCTAGACGAGCTGATCAAATGTTATCTCTCGTTCAAAGATAGCCCTAGTATCTTGTGATAAAAGTGGAAAAGGGCAGATTATATTCAACAGAATCATTTTCGTCACAATGAATAGAGTTCAATTAACATATTATATGCACGTAGCCATCTAAGATGTGTGAAGGTGAACAATCTGTTCAGTTTAATATACTTGTGTGTCTCCCTTGATTTTTTCAGCGGACGAAGGATCTTTATCGACATAATATTTCACCATTCCCACTTTCAGTACTTTTAGGGATAGCAAAGCGCATTTGATGCGAGCGGGACCAAGGTTTAGTAAGCCTATATTCTCCAGGATGTCCTCTTTCTTTAGGTCTTTGACAAACTCGAGGTCCTTGCCTGTAACCATCTCGGTAAGCATGGAAGCACTTGCTTGACTTATGGCACACCCTCTCCCTTCAAATTTTATCTCTTCAACTTTATTGGATTCAATTTTCAAGTGAATATCTATTTCATCACCACACAAGGGATTACTATCATGCACACTAATGTCAGCTAAAGGTAGCTTACCCTTATTTCGTGGGTTGCGGTAATGGTC
>JBPCNB010000797.1:0-2822 GCA_051001675.1 Nitrososphaeraceae archaeon
GCTGTTAACGTCTTGTTAGGAGGAAACTTATAATTAAACGAATGAGGGTTCCGTTGGAAATTGGAGTACTGACTTGCTGGATAACCGCAAGACATTCTATCATATGGTATAATAATGGGGCTGAGAGAATTAGTTTTTCATGGTTTATGATCTTTAATAACTAGTCGTTTGCTATAGGTTTCGAGAAGGCTGAGGTCAGACTAAGGATATGCTTCTGCAGATTTGGTTAGCCTAGTATCGCTAACAGTATCATCTTTCTTGAAGGCAGCAGAGATTTTGCCCCACTGTTCATAACATATTACTTGACTCAGTTCTAATCTAGGAAGCCAACCTGCTCTTTCTAAATCAGGTATTTCTGCAAATTCATCGACGTACCCAAGACACAGGTAGGCTATTGGTCTAATGTCTTTAGGTATAGACAAAATTCTGTGCAAATCTTCATTCGATATTATACTAACCCATCCAACTCCGATTCCTTCTGCTCTAGCCGCTAGCCATAGATTTTGAATTGCACAACATACACTGTATACCCCCGTTTCAGGAATAGATGTTCGACCCAATACAAAAGGTCCAAACCGTCTTGCGTCGTAGGTCACACAAATGTTGATGTCTGATTCTATTATGCCTTCAAGTTTCAGCGAGACGTACTTCTCCTGTTTGCTAGTTTCCTTATCCAACATCGAAACTGTTCTCTTGTGCTCCCGTAAAAATGACTCCTTGACCTGGTTTCTGGTTGATTTATTCCTAATTAGTATGAAATTCCACGGCTGTGAAAAACCTACCGATGGCGCATGATGAACAGCGTTGATAATTTTAAACAGGACGTCATCAGAGATAGTTTTGCTGCTGACAAAGTGTGACCGAATGTCACGTCTTAAAAATATTGCCATGTATAGACCTTCTCTTTCACACTCGGAGAAGGTTGGCGTACGTTTTCTCCCCTTGAAGTCGGCCATAGTTTGAATTTTATATTACTAAATTAAAAAGTAATGAGTTCAATTTCTAGCGCAGGAAATTAGATACTTATTCGGCTCTTAATTTCGACCAAGATTGCAACATACCAAAAGTTTAGCTTTTGCTATTTGTTAATGCCATTATAATTGACATGTTTCATATGCAAGATAAGACATGACACACGTAGTGAGACAGGATATAATGTATCATACAGGCCTCGAAAGCGAGACGAAGGCATACCACGGGACTGATTTTCTAGAGGCACTAATGCGGCCTTTGTGCGCTCATCCATTTTATGTTACTACAACTATTTACGAATATACATGGTATCCATTCTTAAAAGATTTTTATAGCGTATTATTTAGTTTTGATGGGTGATGGAAAAAACAATTTTATTAATGGGCTCTTTTGCAATGGCATTATCATTGTTGACATCGGTAGGATTTTTTGTCGCCTCTTCCTTTGCTCAAGAAAACCAGACAAACCTGACTACCTCCACTAACGAAACAGGTGCAATGACTGCGAATCAAACAGAAAGCGGGACTGCTAGTGGAATCGAAAACCTAACAGGCGGTGGTTCTGGTAATACTGGTCTTCTCCAAAATGATACCAATATCGCTAGTCAGAATAATTCAGTAGTAGGAGGAATAGAACAGGAGCAGGAAGCTACAGAAACTAGTAATATGACATCACAGCAAGAGCAAAACGAGACAGGTGTTATGATAGGAAATGAAACAAATCAGACAGGAGAAGGAGGAAATGCGACTCAGCAAGGGCCTCTTGAACAATTGGGTGATACATTAAGCGGCATTTTTGGTGGAGGGTCTAAATAGATTTCTATTTTTCCTGACACCTTATGATAAGATAACAATCTATTTCAGGCTCCTAATCTTGCCTGATTGTAAAGATATTATTTGTATTCAAATATAAACAACTTCATTGTTTTTGCTAACTCTCTGGATGTACTCTTCATATGTCATAGGCTGATATTATTCTCTAGTAGTAGAGGATAGATGTATTGGATAGTCTCATCTCACGAGTATGGAAAAAAGCATGTCGCGGATTGGTATTTCGCATCTTGATTCCGCCCTTACTGCCATACAATACCCCCAAATGGACCTATCTTTTTTGATAATGTAAACCTAACTATCATCAAACCAACCCAGTGCCAAACCATTTCCTTATCTTCTGTACAGTTGTGCCCGAAACTTTAGAAAGGATTCATAAATTTCTGAAGGAACAGTTAGGCCATTTATGGAATCCTTGTTGAATTGACGTATGCTGGTCAGAGATCGTAACTATCTATCTATCTATACTTTCCTTTAGTTTGGAAATATGTGGGATTCTAGGAACCAGTACAGCAAATACTATCCCAACCAGGGCCATGAAATAGAAGTTGAAGCCTATTGCCATGCCCATGCCTATTGCGGCTGCAAACCATACAGCAGCTGCTGTTGTCAGGTTGGTAATCCTTTCAGTCACTTTTCAATATCATACCCGCTCCAAGAAAACCTATACCTGTCACAATCTGAGCAGCAATTCTTGATGTAGAGTTGGGATCAACCTGTGCTGAATGTATGTAAACATCATAGTGCCTCCAATCACAAGACACTGAGTACTTATCCCAGCAGGTTTACCTCTAGATCCTCTTTCAGAACCAATAAGAAAGCCTGCAAGTAATGAAAGGCCTATATCGATCAAGAAATCAAGTTGATATCCATATCCTCCTATTACATCATATAGCATTCTTTCCATTTTTTGTGGATAGATAATTTATATATTCCAACAGAGACAAGGTCGAAACCTTGGGAACTTCGATATATTGATAGATATATTGATAGATATATTGATAGATATATTGATAGATA
>JBPCNB010000798.1:0-1584 GCA_051001675.1 Nitrososphaeraceae archaeon
GTTCTACTATATGAATAAACTACTACTGCCAAACCAAGGATATCGATTACGATAAAAATATAACCGTTTATCATTGTTGCAGCGGAAAAAAGGTCGTCGGAAGTAGTAAAAGGATTATCCAAGTAAAACATAATGGCTATTACCATATACAGACAGACAAGAAACAAAAGTACAAAAGGGGCAAAGAGTACTGTTAGCCACAGCCGCTGCTCATTTTTTGCAGCTAATGGATCTATCCACAGAGAACCAAGAAATGATATAAAGTGGTCGACCTTCGTTATTCCGAATGGATCTCCAGACTGGTATTTATTTTTAAGTTCAATACGTAAACGCATTACCTGTGTGAGAAGAAAAGAATAGACAAGAAAACCAATGGCTAGCAACATAGGGAACATTGCAATAACTTCGTTAAATCCCAAGGGAATCTTTCCTAAGGTTATATCAATTCTTTGATAAGACAGTCTTACGAAAATAATTAGTAATTGTCTTGCAATATTGAGAAAGTCACTATTTGAGATATGACTAAAAATTATCGTAATTAGAAGAATAGAATTACAGCTTCCATTTTTATTTGACGATTCGAATACTAGCAAGGGATAGAAAGAACTAGGGAAAATTTCAAGCGAAGAAATATTCGGACAGGCTATGAACATAATGGGCTTTCAATTTAGTTGCTATCCCATACTAAGTTGGAATAACTAACCCATTTTATCTCAATATAGGTTTCGCTCGGAGTTAGAGCGAAATTAATAACCTTATTACTATTAAAGGTTTAGGTTTAGCCTAAGGATAAACTGCAGGGTTATCAAGCTCCTTATTGTCAAGACATCAGAGGGATTTGACGTAAAAGGATCGCGTCATGACGTAACAAGATCGGGATTAACGTAATAACATATCAAAATCATCGGATTACGTAAATCTTATTACGTCATTTTTTACGTAATTATAACTGGAAATCAAAAACAAAAGGCGCTTTTTTATTACGTCAAATTTTAAAAATCATGCCCAAATATTGCGAGTAAACCTATCGCTTTAAAATGGTGGACTGGGCGGGATTTGATTAAAAATTATAAATTATAATCTGTGCTCAAAGTTCTGATGCAAATAAGCACGTATATGAATACAGTGTGAATAAATTCGCTCAATGTGTAATATTAACAGTTCTATCGCTAAGAATACGGCAAGTATCGCTAGCGAGGAAGACAAATCCAATATATGAATCCCTACCAACTGTTTGGTGCTGCCAGATCGAAGCAATCCCAGAATTCATATAAGTAAACGGAAATATTAGAAACAAATCGAGTGGCGGAGAAATAGAGTGGAAGACTTACTAATCTGAGGCTATTCACAATATGAAATATCTATTACTCTTCACATTAGTCAACTCAACTATATCCAGAGACATAAACAGTGTATATCAGGACAAGAAAAAAAGACAACAAAAATATGGTAGTGAATTGTTTTTAGAAGTACAAAATACGTTAGCGGGGTTAGCAGAACTTGTCAAAAAGTCATGGACAATAGTAGATGATCCAAAAGCAGAACAAAAGGAAAGAATGAAAGCAATATCAATTATACTACAAT
>JBPCNB010000799.1:0-1447 GCA_051001675.1 Nitrososphaeraceae archaeon
AGGGCAGTAGGAGCTAAATGTTCGCCAAGGTCAAGTTCTGGATCTTTATATTTTCCATTTCCTTTAAAGTCGACTAAATTCTCGGGATCAAATTCAGCATTTTCAAAACGCGATGCCGATCCCGTAATCTGCTGATAGCCACTGTTAAACCCTGGCTCAACAAAATTGCTTTCATCAAAACCTCCGTTCTCAGTATCCCACAGATTTCCAGTGATAGGGTCAAAACCAATTCCAAAACTGTTCCTTATTCCATACGCGTAGTATTTGTCGAGAGCATGTCCTTCACCTAGTATACCTTCACCATCCACCACTTCTCCGTCTTGGGTAACTCGAAGTATTCCTCCGCGTCCATCTGGCTCTTCTCCATTAGCGATATTCTGAGCTAGATTACTTTCGCCCCCAATGTTGAAAGTATTTACATATAGATTTCCGATAACTACATACACATTATTATCGGGTCCTATCTGCACCACACCACCATTGTGAGCTGGTCCGGGTGAAAAAGGCAAATCTAGTAACAACTTCGGATTTACCAGTTTATTCTCAGCGAATTCATACCTGTATAGACGATTACCTATAGGCTCCCCCCGATCTTCGTCATCAGCTTCTGTGTAGTACAAGAAAACATATGTCTTATTATCATCAGCATTATGGGATGTAGCGATCCCTAGCATACCTCTTTCAACTTCATTGGCTACATTTACGTCAAGTATGGGCTCCTCTAAAAGATGGCCGTCGATAATCCTTTGTACCGTGCCTTTGTTCTTTTCTATAACGAGTACGTCATTATCCCCCAAGAAGGCCATTCCTGTAGCGAAATCGAGTCCATAAGTAATGGACCGCATAACTAATTCATGATCATTTAAAACTGGATTACCAGATGACGAAGAAGCGGTATTACTAAATGCCATTGGCAGTACCAAAACCATAATTGTCAAAGCACCAAATGCCTTAGCATGCGTCTCGACATAGATATAAGGTTCTGTCAATACCGTATTGGTGGTCAGGCTTCACCATTTATAGCCTTTTATACATTAAATCTAAAAAAAGGCTGCAAGTACATTGCTGTACTAGTTGCTCCCCAGGGGATATTGTTGCAATTACATAATTGTGTTAGTTATGAATTATTTAGCAGAGGATAACTTTCCAGTTGCAAATGTAGAATTTAGATTTTCTATAGCTTGTCGTATTTCAATTGTCCCTATCGACCTGCTTTCTATTATGCTCGCAAATGGGTATTTATTTAGATCACGATTCAGTGGGTTGTCATCAATTTTCTCAATAGTTTTGGATTCGTTATATATCGCTTGTGCATGCTCCGAATTATCCTCTTTATTTTCTATAAACCGTTTAAAATCTTGGTCAACTATGACAAAAGCTTTGGCAGTGTTAATGGGGTATATTTTGGTGTAGAATTTTTTGTATTCTATTTTCTCAAGAAAGATCA
>JBPCNB010000800.1:0-1203 GCA_051001675.1 Nitrososphaeraceae archaeon
CCGACTTAGGCATGTACTATTATACACAAAATTCTATATATTGAATACAGGTAGGTCAATTATAGAACAAAAAATTTGTTATTATTAAAGGCTTTTTACATCATTGTTAAGAAAGCTTTTCGTTGACGATAGTTGGATAGAGGATCTTGCATGAAGTCGTAAAATGAGGTGCATTAATAGTTAATGACAAAAAAAATCGTAACGAGTCATCAAAAGATCCTATGTCTCCTGAGAATATCACTGAACACGAACCTACTGCTGTAAAAAGAAATCCAAATGATCAGGAAATTGTCGAAGGCGGACACACGGGTGCTGACACTCCTGTAGCACGAGAGAAGCTGAGAAAAAGTGGAATGACTAAAGTATAAAGATTCTAAACAACTGTCAGCTCAAAAATAAATTGCATACGATATCCTATTTTTTATTGCGCTAGAGTCTGAAAACCTCTATTAGTAATTAGTGGTACACACGCAGGCTATGGATGAGAATCTTCGGGGTAAAATTTCTTGATTTTGTCTGTTAATGAAGGATTATTCTGGACTTCTGGCATTGATATTATTATGTTGATCAGTAATTCATATCGATCCTTTAATTGCGATATCTCAGAGTTCTGGGTTTGAATTATTGAATACGATTTACTGAATTCTTCTGCCAATTCACCTATGAATTTCTCTTGAGCAATTTGACCAGACCCAAAATCGTTTATGAGAGATTCTATATACTCTCTACGAGTTTGAATTTCTATTGTTAGAGCGTCACTCATTTCTTTTCTATATATTGTAAAGTTTAACTGTTAAATTACCTTGCTGCTTAAAGCGCCACCGGAAGCATCAGAAGTTGAAGAGGATTTTAAAAAGAATGGGGAAAAGTGTCGGTCTGATTAGGCGGACATAATCTTTATTTTTTTAAATGAAGTTAAAATCTTAATAAAGCACTGAGAATTCAGAATGTAAATGGTTCACTAACTCCGTATTACAGTACTAATGTGGAATGGAGTTTGACACTCTAGATGAGCTAGAAAATCATAATTGAACTAGCCATGCAACTTGACAAGATGGTGTTATTACATAAATGAACAGGTAGCATGGCAATATAACAGTAAAATAGGATGAGGTTCACAAGTGCTTAGTCGAACACAAAATTAGTCTCTGTTTGGTTTAGGCTGTTCAGATATTAGAAGGAGTGTGCGGCAGTAGTTTAATT
>JBPCNB010000801.1:0-6186 GCA_051001675.1 Nitrososphaeraceae archaeon
GGCTTGCACAGGGAACTCTTTATCCAGATGTAATTGAAAGTGGGGTATCGAAAGGCCCGGCAGCAGTAATTAAATCTCATCATAATGTAGGCGGTCTTCCAAAATGGCTTAACTTAAAAGTGATAGAGCCTTTAAATATGTTATACAAAGACGAGGTCAGAAAGACAGCAAAATTACTTGGAGTTCCACACGATATGATAATTAGGCACCCGTTTCCTGGACCTGGCTTGGCAGTAAGAATAATGGGAGAAGTGACAGCCGAAAAGATACGCATAACTAAACATGCAAGCGAAATAGTTGAAACAGAACTGCAAAAAGCTGATCTTTACGATAAGGTATGGCAAGCTTTTGCGATAGTAGGAGACGACAAGGCGGTGGGGGTTATAGGTGATGAACGTATTTATGGACATATTGTAACCATCAGAATCGTAGATTCAATAGATGCAATGACTGCTGATTGGACACGGCTATCCCATGAATTGATTGAGCGCATAAGCAACAGAATTACAAATGAAGTAGAAAACGTAACATGGGTAAGCTACTCTGTTTCCAGTAAACCCCCGGCAACCATAGAACCCCAATAGAAGGGAAAGAGAAAGGAGAAATCGGAAATAAACAAGGGAAGCGAAGAGAGAGAATTAGCGAAGGGCAGAATCAATAAAATTATGCTTCGTAGCACTTTCCCTTGGTCGTATCCAGTTTGCCTATCCGCTGGCTGCCGATTTATCTTGAACTACGATCAATTAATAATGGGTTATATACATAAACATAAAATAATCAATACTGATCAGTGAAGGTGTCAAAAGTATAAAGTCCCCGATATTAGAAAAGATTCAAGCCTATAGTTCCTATATGAATTCTATTACTGTAATGCCCGACTTCTTTGTTGATAGAATTATCAGGCTAAAATCAAAGGAAGAGTTTTTTGACAGGCTGAACGAGAAGGCCAAGTTCGGAGGTGGAAGTATACGTGACATTTCTACTAAAGACATGAAAGGAGGAAATGCAGTAAATATTGCATACTGTCTTGCTAAATTAGGCATGAATACATCATTATTTACAATTGCAGACGATATGGGATCATCTATACTGAAACATACTTTCTCAAGGTTTGAGGAACGCCAGGTAAATCTCCGTATCACTAAAGGAAAACACGGTTGTACCACAGCATTTGAATTTATGACTGACAAAAGTTCTAGTTCGAAAGTAAATGTCATGGTAAGTGATGTTGGAGATAATATAAACTTTGGACCTGATCGTATTACGTCAGAAGAAGACTTGTCGATATTAAATAATTCTGATGGAGTAATGGTCGTCAATTGGGGGAGCAATCTAAAAGGAAGTCAACTTGTAGAACATGTGTTTAAAAGCTCCCCAAAAGCCTTTCATTTCATTGATCCCGCAGATATTGAATACAGAAAATCCGACTTTCTAAATACACTAAAGGAAATTACTCCATTCACTGACGTTCTTAGTTTGAACGAAAACGAATGTAATTCCCTTTCTTCGGCAATTGGTTTTGAGCCTCCTAGTCCACATTATGAAAACTATACAGTCGATGATGTAAAAAATACTGCAAAGGTACTGGCAGAAAAAATTGGTATTAGTATAGACTTGCATACAAGGAAAGGGGCTGCATGGTCCAATGGAAATGAAACTATTTTCGTTCATCCAATTAGAGTAGAACCCAAGACACTTACAGGCGCCGGCGATTCTTGGGACGCAGCAGATATCGTTGGCTATCTTGCGGGACTTGAACCAAAAGAACGTCTGTTATTTTCAAATGCATGTGCTTCATTATACGTCCGTAACCCGGACGGGGAGCCACCAACTTTGAGTGAGGTAGTTGATATGTTGGATAGAATTGCTATGTAATATGTTAAGCCAGTAGCCTCAGAAGTATGTTTAGTAATCACCGCAAAACTGGAGAAAATCTCTGAGCTTGTAAAACGTACAAGAATGTAAGGAATAAATTTAATTAATTTTAAGATATTGTAGGTAAGATATGCAAATTATATAAATGCAAAACTATTTATGCAATACTGCCTATGATGAACCAAGGCAACTATGGCTTGAAGTTCGTGCTTGGCGGCATAGGAACAAAGCTTTACACTCAAGTACCTTTAACGGCAAAGGCCGTGATATTGGGTTTGTATGTAAAGAATCGCCAAGTACCATTGTTTTTTACTGTTGGTAGATTTTAAATTAATATACTACTTTTTCACCTGCATTACTTTCCCTGTTTCCCACTCGGAATAACATGTATGAAGACATTCTCTCGCTTCTATCTTTTAGACGCCAAAGATTAAACTATTAAGTGTAAATAACTATATGTGGCAAATACCGATGACAGCTGAAAAAATAACAAATGTTCCCAAAAACGTTATAACGGATGGAAAAAGCAAAGTCAAACCTTTAGCCAAAGTTATTCAAAGTAAGGCAAAATTAAATACCCCGATTCTTATCGCCGGTTTTCCTGGTGCAGGAATGGTAGGAGCTATAAGTACTAGCTATATTATTGAGAAGCTACACATGCATCAAATAGCATGTGTTGAATCAGATTTTATCGTTCCTGGTGTCATTTACGTAGGAGGGAAGCTCAGACATCCATTCCGACTATATGCGAACGAAGAAGGAAGTGTGTGTGTATTAGTATGTGAGTCCCCGATAATGATTCATGGAATTCATTCTGTATTGGATACAGTGATGAAATGGGCGATAAGTGCCAAGTCCACCGAAGTTATTGTATTGGATGGCATTGCCGGGCAAGGTATGTTTGAAGGGAAGAGAGAACCCATGATATTATCAAGCGACGGTCAAGTGGTAGATAAAGCCAAGCTTCTTCATGACGAAGAATACAATAATAAACATAGCTTCTTCAATACAGCATTCATTGGGGGTACTGCTGGAGGACTCTTATCATCATGCTTATCCAATGGCATTGCATGCAAAGCTCTTCTTATAGCAGCGACAAGCGGTATCCCGGACCCAGAAGGAGCAGCGATATTGATAGAATCTGTCGCTAAGGTTGCTGATAAGGAATCATTGAAAATAGATACTCGGGAACTCAGGGAACAAGGTGCTGATTTAAAACGTCGAATGGAACAAATAATGAGATCAGTGCAGGACCAACAACACCAACAAGGTCAGGGACAGCAGCAAGGACAAAACACGGTTGGAGAAGGGGTCATCATGTATGGCTGATGAATGGTATTTTAGCAATTGATTAATTGGCTAATCAATTCCGCATCTACGCTGTGTGTGACGTGGAAAGCTGTTATTATGCTTCCAGTCTGCGATGTAATAAGTCAATAACATTGGCTATTAATTTCTAAGTCAAGAGCTTTCCTTAAATATGGCTATTACCTCTCACGGATTCTTGGCTCTTTCATTAAAGTGATTTGTAGGTTACAGTATAACATCGTGCATTTCCTGGTCTTTCTTCGTAGCACGGTTCTTCAGTTGCCACATGATTGATCTATTCCAATATTTTTTGCAGCCTCCAAGGAGATCGAAGATTGAAAGCCATTTGCAAAGAAACAATATCAGTGCCAAGCTCACTAGATCCCATTATCGTTCTGCTAAAACATTTTTAAAATTAGAATCTTTTATCTACTTAGCTTCTCTTTTTTTATGAAAAAAAACCTGGATGATACGAGGATACAAATCCTAGCACGATTTGTATTACAAAATCAATATAGCTGCGCTTATTACAGTGGTCCACAGACCATCTTTATTTCCTTCTGCGGATTGAGTAAAATTTTGGGTTTTGTAAATTTTTTCAGAAAGCTTCCATTGTTCTTCTCTTTGATCCCACGTGAGAGTAGGATCATTTGGTAAACCAAGTGTCGTAGCAAGCATTTCCATAGCCATGTCCTCAGCATAATCTCCAGCCTTCTGTGCAGTCTCACCTGTTGAATGGTGCTCCGACAGATAACCATGTTGGACATTATCATCTGCAGGTCGTGCTAGACCAATAGAAGCGGCAATCAACCTATTGGGTTCATTAGTAGAGGACCTAGCTAAGACTGTAAAGGCAATTTGTCCAGGCTTTAAGTACTTTCGTCCTTCTTGTCTTGAGATTATTTTGCATTGTGGGGGTTTGATACTTGAAACAGATACAAGGTTTAGGTCAGCAATATCTGCGTCACGTAGTGCCAATTCAAAGCTTGTAAGATAGTCCTTATGTACTCCTTTGCCTTTTGTCAAAAACATCATTTTAGGAACATACAACATTGGTTCTGCTAATGACGGCGGTGGAGGTGGTGGCGATACTACTGTATTTGATTTGTTATTTTTTGTAGATTCCATGATGATCTCTTATATCATTATGCAGCCAGGCAGGCGTAAAGACATATTAATTGATATTAAATCTAGTCTATTATTTCCCTGCAATGATATTGATACAGAAAAGATGCACACAAATGAAATTATTATATCTTATCATTCTAAAAAAAGTCTTGAATAAAATAATTAAACAATAATCAGGCTATAAATCAATTCATTCCTTTTCATCTTCTCTGTGCATACTTGCATTTTTGCTTCCTTGATATGGGTTCTCATTTTTGGGAATATAAATCTAAGAATTCTTTGGATATATTAGCTCTTTCAGCCAGACTTAGTTGATTATTATCACTATCCTGCCTAGTCCAGATAATGTTTCCATCAAGATCTATTTCTAACCTTTTTGATTTTTCCAAATATCTTAATATTGTATTTATCTTAAATAGATCCAATTGTGGCGCAAGTAATTTTCGTAGGTCTCTAATCTTAGGATAGCCTCCCTCAACTTTCCTTATAGTTGTCAGAAAAAAGCTTATGTCATCCTCTGTAACATGGTAAGCAGGTGTTAGCTTCTTTTTTTTAGATTTCTTTTGTTTAATAGATTAACAATCCTATTATTATTCTTAAATGCTTCGCAATAAAAAGGAAAAACAAGGAAAGATATTACTACTCGAGAAGTTTAGCGACTTGTCAATATTTCAATGTTGACTGAGAATTGTAGAGATCTGAAAAACCGAATTGTATTTTAAAATGGAATAGTAGAGTTAAGTGAGAATCTATATGAGAATATTGAAATAACTGCAGAAAGCAACCACATTATTAATATAAATAATATTTATCATGTAGTATTGTGAATGATTAAAGGTTAAATGCAATTATGTAACTAGGAAAATTTCTATTCTCATTATCGATAATCTTAGAGATGTTTGTTGTTTCTAAGTAATTGTAGGGTTTCAGCAATCCCACTGGAAGAGCCAAAGTACGGCATTGCAGCTTTACCATCATAATTCATTACAGAGGCAATTTATATCCCTAACCGGGCCTGCGCTTATCATCTATCACTTTTAATTAGTTGCCTATAGATATTTTCATAGGCAAATGGCATCTCGATAGAGATATAATATTTCGTATATACGACGTGCATTGCATACAAACATCTATAAGATAAAATACTCGGTTTGGAGTCTTATTAACTGCATATGGATTGGATAATGAAGAAATTCCGGAAGACATAAATATTCATAAAAAAATCTGGGGGAAAAATGCTGATCAAGTTGTATATGGTGGTGACGGACGAAAAGAAGGAATAAAACATCACACTGAACAAGAGCGATGTCCCTTTTGCGACTCCCGAATTGATGAATTCGGGTACTGCGCATGTGGGGGCGCCTCAGGATAAGCAAGTTCCCAAACCAAAGAAGATCAAAATCAATTAAACTAATCCCTCTTTCGAACTCAAAACAGAAGTAAACATACAGCCTTGAACCTTAATTAATTTCTGGCTTGGCTTCGGTGGTCGTCGTCTTTGATTCTGGGATCGGCAAATTAGATTGGATATTATTGTGCACTCCTTCGTGATTGGGAATTAAAGCATTATATGGCTTGAAAAGGATGGATTTAGGATCAGAATTCAGCATCGTTTAAACAATACAGTAGCTGTGAAATTTCACGCAATTTAATATGCTAGGGAAGTCTCCGACTTTATTTCACCTTTCTATACCGAGAAACTGACTTGATTCCTCAGCCCAAGTCAAATATCTTGATATTACTATTACTATCTATCGAAAAATCAAATATTTCTGGCTGCTTTGTTGTAATATCATTTAAAAAATACTTGATTAAATGATTATCTCGATCCATAACAACTTTTCCAAGATATAAACGATGAACTACAGGTAATAC
>JBPCNB010000802.1:0-2152 GCA_051001675.1 Nitrososphaeraceae archaeon
ATGGTGCACCATGTCCGCGGCCATCCCCAGTAGATAGAGAAGAAAACATCTGCCGCTAGCATGAATAAGAAATGCCGTTTAAGAAGAGAAGGACTAGTTACTTTTTTAACAATATCAGGAGTACCAATATTATATTCATTAGTACTATTTTTCATCACACACTAAATACTATTTTTCATTACCAGGCGAGGTCTAGATTCAACTATACTTTTTTTCCCTTTGATGCTTATAAGCTATATTCGGTATACTTTTGGCCATGAATGACCCAAACGCAACAGAAATAGAGCAAGGCATTGGTAACGAGGTCGATCACTTTGTAGTCAGGGCGCCAAAAAGGAATCACTATGCAATGGTACAGCTTGGGAAACAGTTTGCTGACATACTGAGGAAATATGGTGGTCCAAATCCATTATACTTCCAGCTAAACAATACAGAGGCACCCATGGAGGGGATCACCCACATAGCCAAAACTGTCTCGGCGAAACAGGACGAGGATGTTTGGTTGCAGCTAACATTCTATAGAGATCGTAAGCAGCGTGATGAGGTCCGCGCAAAGATGGGAAACGATGAAAGTATGGGTCCAATTAACAAACAGTTCATGGATCTAATCACTCCAGGATCTATGATCATGGGGGAGTTTGTCCGCCTAAAGATATAGACAATTAAAGGAGATTAGACCCTATCTAGTGCTGCAATGTATCTATTCTATTAAACGAGAAAAAGCTTCTGTAACCAATTAAGGCTGCTGCCAAACAAAGACCGAAACTAGTATAGAAAATATCCCATATCCATACATCTCTTTGAACTATATCAGGGCCGTATGCAGTACTATATGCAAATCCAGTATCTCCTATTGCAGATAATATCATCGATATAGATAGCAGCAATATCCAAATGGAAGATACACTGGCAGGTGAAGATGTTTTGTGTTCCTCCGTGATTACTTTTATTTTTTGTTCTAGAGTAGCATTTTTGCGCTCGCTGCTTATTCTTCTTGCTCCCCAAAAAATCAATGCGGCTGGAAAAATCAATATTGCGTCTAGTATCGGATAGACAGTGGTAACAAGCAATACAGAAATATCTACTGTTTGTGTAGACAGTAATCTGAATGTACTTGATATAATGTCAACTACAAAAACAAGAGCTATTACAATGATAATAGCCATCAAAATAAGAATGAATGGCTCAAATTCTTTCCTAAAGAAATGATAATACAAACTATAAAGGAAATAACCAAAAAACCCATATCCTATAAACCAAAGTGCATCTGCTATAGAAACATCAGAAGCTTGTCGATACTGAAAGGTCCAAATCACATGGGCAACAAACCAGAGTACCAAGAAAACACAAATCGACAGATGCATTTTGTTATTATCATAATAATAGTGGATATCCTTGTCCGGCTGTGAGAGTACTTGAGGTATCTCTTCTTGTTTTTTCATGCTTCTTTTGTATCTAAATACCATAACAAATGCTATAACCAAGGGCACTCCAACTGTTAGAGTTGAAGTTAGGTTGGAAAAGAAAAATCTACTATCCTCGTCAGGAGAAAACACGACTAAAGAGTTTGTAATGACAATCGATGTAACCAACAAGATTGTGATCATAAGGTTATTTCTCTTGTTCTTATGAGACAGGATTTTTGCCATTATTTCCTCCTTTGTTGCTCTTACACGAATAGTAGTATAGGGCACAGTTTTAACCTTTTATTATACTTTATAAAGTTAAATAAACGCATTGTCAGTTATCAGTGGTCGGATTTACGAGATCATTGAGGTCTAGTTTCATGGTTAATCTACACGGATAAGCCCATTTGACCAGACTTCAAACAAGGAATGTAAAGAAGTGAAAAAACGTCACCAGCTGTTGCTATACGGGTTCATATTTATGGAAATGACTCAGAGCATGAATGTAGTCAGTCATCATTATCATTCCCATTAAACAGTTTAAGTAATGATTGAATATAGCACAAATAAATTTTGTGTCGTGCATAACATAGGTTATAATATACTTTGAGGTCTGCTCTCACGAAAATAAGCATTCCCTGTGCGTTAATACTTTTAGAGATTCTAACTGCGTCCGTACAGCAAACTTCCTTTCTGAAAAAGTAAGTTTTAGGATATGCTAAGCTTGAAAATGAATAGACTTAAAC
>JBPCNB010000803.1:0-3271 GCA_051001675.1 Nitrososphaeraceae archaeon
GTCTAATACTACAGTTCCGTTTTGATTCTTGTCTCCTTTGTAAAGATAGATACTAGTTACATTTCCAATGTTTTCCGCATTAACAGTAAATACAAACCTAGTTAAATCGTCTTGGAATTTCAGACCAACGTAACCACGAGCATCTGTATTCACAGGTGGTATTTGACGATCTCCCGTAAGAACCACTCCAATATCGGTCTATGTGATTAGCAGCATTCACCACTGGATTAGAATAGATTAATTGAGACGAGATAACAATCGACGCAATTATTAACAGACGTGGCAATCTGAACATAAGGGTTTTCTTATTCTTTCCATTAAAAATTCTTTTCTACGTGCATATCCGGATAATAATAGCTCTTGAATACTAAGGCCGAAATATTCACTCTCTGGGATAGTCATTTTCCTCTCGTTAACCGAAAGAAAATGTAGATTTTCTGAACCACTTAATTGGCGACCTGGGAGGAGGAAAGTGTTGAATATCTCGTACGAAGCGGAATAGCATTGATAAAAAGCCATTTGACAAACCCAACCTTTATCCACGACTCGATAAATAAAAATCAAAATATGTTGTCCATAATAATTTGGTTCTTGCACTTGCTAAAAATAAATAACTTGTCACATGGGGATATCTTATGCAGAATCGGCGAGAATATTCAGTGATTGGTGCTCCTTCCATATTGGGATTACGACCAACTGGAGTGGAGCTTCTTCCAAAAGTGTTAGGGACAGCAGGTCTACTTGAAGGACTGAATGCCGAATATGGTGGGACAATCACACCATCGTCACCATACAACTATAATCGTGATGAAGAAACTAAATTGCTAAACCCTGAAGCAATCAAAGCTTATTCCCTGAGACTAGCAGAAATTGTGAAGTTGGTGTTGCACAAAAATAAATTCCCTGTAGTCCTTGGAGGTGACTGCAGCATCCTGATTGGTAATCTTTTAGCGTTAAGACGTTTAGGCAGATACAGGCTATTTTTTATCGATGGACATGCAGATTTTTATCGACCAGAAGAATCTCCAACCGGAGAGGTTGCGGATATGGATTTGGCAATAGTGTCAGGTCATGGGCCTGATATCCTTAGTAATATAGACGATCTTAAGCCGCTAGTAATGGAGCAGGATATAGTAGTATTTGGATATCGTGATGCGGGACAATCTGCTCAGTACGAATGCCAGAATATAAAGAATACCATTATGATGAATACATTAGAACTTACAGATGTGCAAAGATTAGGACTCACAAATGCCGCTTCAATAGATAGACTTCTTAAAAATGATCTTTCCGGATCCTGGATTCATCTTGATGCTGATGTTTTAGATGACTCGATTATGCCTGCAGTGGATTACCGTCTTCCTGGTGGATTAACCTTCCCCGAATTAAGCGATTTGTTGAAGTTATTACTTGTCTCAAACCGAGCAGTAGGAATTAGCGTTACAATCCTTAATCCTACTTTGGATAATGATGGTGCAATAACTAGAAATTTTGTATCTAGTTTGGTGCAGGGTCTGTCATATCGAGATTCCTATGATTCTCTTTTTACATACGCTACTAAACTGAAAAACGTATAACTTGAATTATTCTAATAGGTAATTAAAATAATTCCAAGAGTAAATACATAAGAAGCTTGATTAAGCCATAACTGAAAAATATCAATTTGCCAACAATAGTACATTTCCAAATACCGTCCGATGATGTTGAAAGGTCAAAGCTGTTTTACAAAGAGGTTTTTGGATGGAGTATTGAAAAGTAGCCATGAAGTGAGAATGTCGCGCAAGGAATGGAGTATTTGATGATAACTACAACTGACCAGAAGGGCAACAAGTCCTCAACTGGAGGTATGATGAAAAGACAAAATCCGCAGCAACAAGGTATCACAAATTATATCGATGTAAATTCAATTGACGAGTACTCTGCTAAAATAGAAAAGTTAGGTGGTAGAGTTGTAGTACCAAAAATGCCAGTACCCGGGATGGGATATTTTGGTGTATGTCTTGACACCGAAAAAAATACGTTAGTGATATGCGAAACAGACAGCAATGCTAAGTAATTGCCCTGGTCTTATATTACATGAGATTAATGTACTTTCACTTTCAGGAAGCGATATAAATAAAAGTCAATTTTGCCTTTTCTGACTGGAATAGTTATTTTGTTCCTAGCCGATCTTGAGATTACACCAATTCTTGAGACACTAACCTATGATAACTTGGTACAGCATAATGACCAGCATATACTAACGTTCAACTTTGGGACCATAGACGGTATGATCTTTTGAAATAAAAACCGAATATTATGCACTGCCTTTCGCTTTGCTTGGATCATGAAGCACTTTGTTCATGTTGGCAGCAACGATATCAAGAACAGACTCTTTATCACTAAGACTTGGTTTGCTTTGTAGATCGCGGATATCCAGTGTATGTTGCGATGTCCGTTCTATTTCTATCTTGCAATTCATCCGGAACTAGATTTCTGGCTTGACTTGCCGTAACTACTACGGATTCAGGTATTGGAGTTGATTTTCGTCCTCTGGGTATTCTTTACCTCCACAGGTAGGATAGTTCCAGTCTCTAACGTGGTGACTATTCGAATGTAATAAATAGCGTATAAAATTCATAGTAAGATTTTTTTTAGACAAAGTAAGTAAATGCAAATATATCAAAACTTTGAAACAGTTGTTACTAAAAATGCACAGAAATCTAGTAACAATATTTAGTTTGTCTACAATCGCAGTAGCATTTTTTATCTCACTCAACAGTTCAACGCTTAATGATGCCAGTGGACAAGCAGTACCGTTAATACCATTGACCAGTGGCAACGTCACGTTGGATACGGGGATTCCAAAATTTAATGAATGCATTGAGGATGAAATTGAAGCAAGTAAGAATGTAAATGATGATTCGTATTTCGAAAAAGAGCCAACGAAGGATGAGGTATCCAAGTGCTATGAAGCCATTTTTAATTCTGGAGGAGCAAAGTGAATTAAAGATGACTAGAAACATAAAGCGTGAGAATTAAAATGGCGAAAATCCACATATGATGTCATGCAAGACCATCAAAGCAATATATTTTACAAGTATTATTGCAATCGTATTAGCATCCTCGTTCTTGATCCAAATTTCGACTGTAGCACCGGCTGAAGCATTAACCCGTTATTATAACTGTATAGCGAGAGTAGCAAATGATAACGCTACGCTATCGATGGGAAATGTAGATGCATGTTATAATTTGATTTTCAAAGGGGCTTTGGACTTCTATGGTATCAAAC
>JBPCNB010000804.1:0-3545 GCA_051001675.1 Nitrososphaeraceae archaeon
CATCACTAAATTGCTAAATATGTCTGGTTGACACTTTATCGTATCAATAAACGAGGCAAGAGCAGGTGGCAATAATGCCTTTTTATCTGTGAGAGTACTATGGACTTTCTCTTCTACACTGCCAGGAATTTATTATATTCTTTGCTATCATCTTCAAACCAACACTACACTTCGGATTATCTTGTCATAGAGTAAACACCATAATGTGTATGTAAAGGATAGTCGTGACTACCTAACTGAGAATTCAGTAAGTAGATATAGTTAACAAAAGGATATCAATTTTTTTCCCTATAGAGTAATATAAGATAGAAGGTTTCCCTAATTAGGAAAATAAAAATAAATTTGCGGTAAAGAAGTAATAACTGGCTTGATAGGTTGCTAGGCGTTACTACTTTGGAGTAAAGAAATTGAACTTTAGGTTAACAAGAGTTATCACACTACAATATATACATATACAATGTTAATAAGTTAGTCGAATGATAGAAGGTAGGATAAGTGTACCCAATATTTTCGAGTGTGATAGGACAAGCCGTTGCTAACCACAGAAGATAAGAATAAAAAGAAGAACCAAGACACCGTTGTTGACGAATGGTTAGTAGAGAATTTTAGAAATAAACTCAAAAAGGCTGCTGTGATTGTAAGTACAGTGAATAAACCATTGACGTTGTATAACAACATCATAGAAGAAAATGAAGATTCGGCAAAAGAAGAAATTGTGCTCCATAATCAGAAATATATTACAGTTCAGACATTTACTCGAGGAGGATTTCTTCCAACTAGCTTCCAAGAACAACATATATTTACAATAGATAAATTCATCGCGTGGACAATAAAGGAGAGAAAAGATCGCGATGTCATTTTGCAATGTCTTCACACATTAGAAAAAGAATATGCGATAACGATAGAAAAGGATGATAAAAATACTAAAATAAGCTAGAATTGTGGTTCGGTGGATTATCGGCACCTCATTATTTTTGATTTTTTAGTTAACCTAATTTGTTGTATTGCATTATTATAGACCAAGTTATTGGCTTAGTATTACTTGAGTTATTCTGATCGACGTAACAATGACACCTTCTGTATTTTTTATCAATTACAAGCAAACGTGGAACAACAGTTGTCATTACAACCACCACTCTTATTATTGATAGGAAGGCATAATTATGTATCAAGAGTATTCTGATTCTACCATTCTTGATTCTGTCGATATCTCTCCTCCCTCCTATTTTTTTTCCAAATCCCTAAAAATATTGATAGCAGAAGACGAAACCGATATCGGGAACCTGTACAAAACAGCCTTAGAGATGAGAAACCACCAGGCCACAGTAACTACTAACGGTGAAGATTGTCTCAAAGTCTATCATGAAGTTTGTCAGAGTAACAGATATGCTATGGAGCAGCAATCGTATTCACACCCATCATGCTCTATTAAAGTAGTAAATAGCCGTCCGTTTGATGTCGTGCTTCTTGATTGCAATTTGCCATACATCAATGGTATCGAGGTTGCCAAAGAAATTTTAGCAGTAAATCCACATCAGAGAATAATATTTGCTTCAGCATATGTAAAGGATACAGTTATTGATACGATAAAGAATTTAAAGCATCTTAAAGAATCTATTCAAAAGCCATTTGGAATGCAAAGACTTATCGATCTAATAGAAGATAAAAAGATTTACGAAGAATTACAAAGGCTCAATGTGGATTTAGAGGTCATCAAAGCCATAAATCCTAGCCATGAACAAATCGTAGATTTACTAAATAGATTGCACAATGTCCAAATTAATAACTTGAATGGGAAAGAATAATCATATTAGTTTATTCTTGAACTCTCTGGGTCTGATACGTTATTAAACAGATGGATCTCTGTCAAGATAGTATTAACAGCTATCTTGACATGAACGGTATATTTTTGAGCTTCACTTCCTTCACTTTTAGATTTTGTTACTGCTCTTTCAGACATTATTGTGTTGCATTATTACGATTGAATATAATATGTTAGTTGCCTAAGGTTATGCGAATAACCTCCACCATGTCCACCATGTCCACCATCTCCATTTTTGCTTATTTTGTTAGATAATAGTATTCTATTAATAAATGCAGTACACGCTCTTCTCTAATGGCAGTAGCTAGTCGAAGACGTTCAATAATAAAGACATTAAGCTATCGTGCTGTAGTTACAGTAATTCTAGCGATAGTTACCTTTGTATTTACAGGAAATCTATATCAAACATCTACTATCGCTATAGTATTCGGTATATTTGCGACCGCTGCTTATTATCTTCATGAAAGGTTATGGAGTAAAATAAGTTGGAGATGAGTACCTAAACATATTAGTAAAAGCCTAGCAAACTACAGCATTTTTAAAATGTATCCTATACCACAAAGGGACTAATAGGATTCCCTGTTTAAGGGTGTTGGTCAATCCCGTCCTTAAGATAAGGGATAGAACTGATTAGAGGTATATTTCTGCTTCCAGTCTCTCCGTTCAAAAGAACTTCCGCATACTGATAGTCTACGCTATTTTTGAAGTTGATGTCCCTTTAGCTTTAGATTCAGAATCTCATATTGTACACAACTCAAATCTCTGGATATTGTATGATAGCATTTCTCCCTTACGGTAGGACAATATTTTAGAAAAAGCAGGTCGTCTTCTATAGCCCACAAGTCAGAAGGCTTGTAGATTGATTGTTCATTTCTTTTGAGTAATGTGATATTTTCAACTACTTCTGCTTTTGGTCGCTTTCTTTGTTCTATATTGAGATACATTTAAAAAATCGTATGGATAAAATTTTATAGATATTATATGTGCCAATCCATTTATGTAGAGGGTCTGATGTTTCAGGTTTTCTGAAACTCTCTAGATACCAGCTCTTTGTATGATATTCTATTGTTGAAAAGCTTGGAGATTATATAAAGCGCGTAAATGTTTAACTTTCTATAATTGTCGGAAAATATTGATTTCATTTTTCATCGAAAGAATGTAGTTGACGATAGTAAGAGCATTATCCTGCAATAATTACTTTAGCATAGAGACGTAGAATAGGTCTATGCTAAATCCTTGTGTAATAAGCTCAATTTTCTGTCAGGCATCATTGTTGGGGAGAACAGTATAGACATTATCTCTAATGGAAAGTTTTGTTGTTGATGTTATTATAGTAGTAACAGTTTTTCTCAGCCTTTTATTCACTTCATCTTTTAATCGTTCGTCAGAATTATATAAAAGAGTATTCAACATATGATTATACGATAGTAATATTTATTTGCTAGCTAAATCCGTACAGCGTGATCACGATTTTTTATGAATCATCTTTCCTTATGAAAATGGAAAATGGATTTCCAATATTTCTGAATCTATTCAAAAAACTATTAGCTCCAGCAAAAATAGCAAAAGAATTGATAGGTATGAGAGTTTATAATAAAATATATACACACGACCCATAAGCAAGAGGTCTATGGCCATCAAGTTTTTAGGTGTTGGGAGCAGTATACGGAGGAACTCTGATGGAACCAAAGCATTGAAATTTGTTCTTGATATGACAAAGAGA
>JBPCNB010000805.1:0-6658 GCA_051001675.1 Nitrososphaeraceae archaeon
GCTCTGCTCTGTTTCTGTTTCTGAACTGTCTCCATCATCTCCGCCGGCATATGCTGCCATTGGCGTTGTTGCGAATACTCCAGCAACCAAAACGGCAGCTAACGCTGCGATTGTTAACATTTTATTATTCATGGTACATATACCTAAAAGGTTAGATTATATCTGAATTGGGAAGGAGAACACTAGAGAAGATAGGGTGATTTATTCTAGTGCCTTTCATTATTATTTACTGTACGGCTGTAACGGAGTCTAGAATAAACCTATAATACACTAACTAAAAAAAGTACCTGGAATGTGTTTCACACTCTACTTATCTGTACTTGTAGTTATCTATCTATAAGGTGTTGAGGGGAATCTCCTACTGCTATGACTATTGCTAACATTTTGATTCATGTTCTTCCCCCTCCACCGATCTCGGCGTAAAAGCTCTACCCTTCACAGTTAGACAAACCGGATGTAGTAGAATTATTTTATTTAAATAACCAAATGCACTGATTGCTGCGGCTTCTTTATTTTATCACATTATACTGGATAGTTCTATAGTTTGAAAATTGGTTAATCGAGCTAGAAGAAATGAAAAAAGAACAGAAGGAGGTTATCTGAATGGTCAAAGTTCCCATAGGCGCGACTTTATACCAAAAGTTAGAGACGATAATAGCTAGACATGGGAAACGAAGGGAGGAACATAGTAAGTTATGGTGTTGGGAATGTCTTCGCGTCAAGCAAAGTCCTGGGTGGTTACCATTCTATTCTAAGAAATGTTTACAATCATTTTGGGATAGAAGTCAACAGCAAGACGCAAATATGATAAAACCACGACAAAGGAAGAAGGTGACCGTCTAACTAATGGCTGGAACATGTTCACATTGTCACGAGTACCGCGAAGGTCTCCATTATGATATCGAGCAGGGTCGTATTTGTAGTGACTGCATATTAGAGGTAATTGACAATACTTTAGAAAGGAAGGCTGAAAGACAATTATCATAGGTAAGATATGCGTTGGAATATCATTTGTTATTCTGTTGCTACCTGGTTTCATTTCATTAGTACAAGCAATAACGATAAGTGAAGCGGGTGCATACATGAGTTGTAGTTCTGGAAATGCATTCTTTAATTCTGACTTAAACTATAGTTGTGATAGAATAGCCTTGAATGTCGCAGGAGAATGTGAAGCAGGTAGAGAAGAAGGCTGGCCTTGTGGTGAGTCTGTAACAGAATATCTTCAGAATTCGGGGTTAACCAATGAAACACGTCTATCGTCTTCTGAAGTTGCTGAAGACTTTAGGATAGTTGAAAACGAAAGAGAACCGACATTGTCGGGTTTCGGCTAGAAGAATGCTATCCTCATATTGTTTCATTTTGTATATTTTCCTCGTATAAAAGTATAACTTCCTGACCTATTATTGCGACGCTCTTTGCGTTTATTTCTGTATGGGCTATGAATTTTTCTACATCTTCAATGGATTGGAAAAGCCTAACGTGTTGGTTCTCTGTCATTCACTGATTTCCTTTACAAATTGTACAACCTGCTCCACGATAAGTAATTTTCTCGAAACTGAGATATGTTATTAGCACCACTCAGTTAAATTTGTCCCTAAAATTCCAATAGCGACAAATATCTGGAAAAAATAACATTCTTATGTTAAAGTCACCGCTTTAGACTTTCTTATCGCCTTTTATCATCCTGATTAGGATCTACAGTTTGCGCTTTATTATGAGCCATTTGGATTAATTATCTCTATCAATTATCTTCTCCTTGATGTTTGATGCTTTAGTAATGTCCGGATCTATAGTTAAAGCCCTGTCAACATAATAGTAAGCCTGGTCAGTTTTTCCTAATTATTATGCAGGAATATAGTTATTTCCTATTTCCAAGTATTTTGAATATATCTCTTGTAGATTAATTTTATTTCGTGAAGATATAACCGCAGATGCAACTGCCGCAAGACAATTAGTTGGCAAAACTATGCAGCCAGCGTTTTTCAATCTATATATGCTTCCTTCATAATCTTGGGGATCTTGTCTTGTTCCACAAACATGAGCGATAATACTAAGATTTCTACCATCCTTCTCAGCAGTCCTTTTTGCTTTGTTTATTTCATTCAAAATTGCACCCACAGGATCCTTATTAGAGCCATATCCTAACACAAAATCTAACAATATAACTGCTACAGCTGCGTCTGAACCTTCGTCCACTAACCTTAATTTTCTTATGGTTGGATCGATCATGGGGTGCGCTCGGCCTTTGGTAAATTCTTCATCACCCAAATCAATTATTGAATTCCCAAGACTCGTAGATGAATTAGGTAACATTCTTGATTTTTTGATTGGTGTATTTGAGTAGACTTCTTTTAAACCAGCTTGGTTCAAAACTACTTGCGTTTCGTATGTGAATGTTCCCCCTGTGTAGAGTGCTCTGATATACTTCTGATATTTTTGCAGTTTTTCCCACTCTTTTTGAAGAGTCTTCAGCAACACCTTTGGTGAGATGTATATTGTATCAAGAGCATTTTTAAAATGACGATTGCCTAACTGCTTTGCAACTGCAAACACAGAAGATGTCAAGCTATTTGTTTCTATTATTTTTGTATCTCCTTTATCTGCATGACTTTTTCTTTGTAGTAATTTCGAATCTCCGATGAAAGTTATCACATATTTTTTCTTGCCTTTTTGTCTGATATAATCAATAACTTTCTCCTGTATGGAAGGACTTGGTGGTTTAGATACTATATCAATTACTTGGATATCACTACAATTCTCTAATACTTTTATTGAATATAACATCATTAATCCACCTATCGTCTCCTTTGGATCATTTCCACCAACTCCTAAGCCGTGTCTAACACCTATTCCACAGTGGTCTAACAACGTAGAAACTTCTTGTAATCCTGTCCCAGCCGCAGCCACTATTCCAACGGGCCCCGTCCTTAACAAATTTGAAAAACCTATACCCTTACCATTAATAATTGAGGTTCCTGCTTCAGGGCCTAGGACTAGAACATTATTCTCAACACCGTATTTCTTTATTGACAATTCGTCTTCTAGTGAAACGTGATCACTAAATATCTGCTGATGTATGCCTGAATCGATCAATTTAAAAGCGAACTCTCGAACATATTCCCCTGGGATAGATAGCAATGCTAAATTTGCGTCAGGCATTGCTCTTAAGGCAGATTCTAGATCTCCAGTGTTGTTTTTCATGACGTTACTGTCAGTTGTTTTATCTTGTCGACCTTCTAGAGCTTCGTGTAGTCTTGTTAATGCAGAATCTAACGACTTCTTGTCTTGTGCCTGAATGGCAATGATAGCATCAGATTCCTTTGCTTGGCTTACTCTATTAGCAGAGAATCCTAATTTTACAAGAATGTCCTTGTTGGTCTTTGTTCCCATTATTACAGAAGCTTCCAGTATTCCGCTGTTATGCTTAATATTATCAGAAATTTTGAGAAGCTGAAGAGAATCTCTATAATAATTAGTTTTAATTAATACATGAGAGACGGTCGACAAAGTTGCTAATCCTTGCTTAATTGTTAAGGTAACAATTATTTAAAGATAAATATTGGATTATCTCATCATCTTTAACATCCTGGTTAAAAGTACAAAATATTATGTAAAAAAAATAACTATTATATAAAAAATCAAAAAATGAGAATTATCCCGCTAGAATAATTGGAAAATCTGTCAGAGGAATGTTAAAAACGTATATCCTGAAATTAGTTTTTTATGATATATCATAATTTTGTTATTTAATTCAAGTAAACTATAATATGCAGAGAAAGATAGCAAATACTATGAGTGTAAATGGCATACAAATAACCACACGCATTTTGATATCATCTACAATAGTACTTGCCCTGATTTTAGCATCTACTATTCATCCTTTCCATGTTTCTCCTGCTGTTGCCCAAACGACTCAGCCGATTAAGGTCGCATTGCTAACTGATGCTCTATTCAGCGACGGAGGCTGGGGATCTGCTGCATACAATGCTTCACAGGCATTGAAAAACAAATATGGGCTAGAACTAACTACGGCAGAGAGCGTTGCTATTCCTGATATAGAGGCCACGTTGCGGGATTTTGCTGAATCGGGTAATAATTTGATTATAGCTCATGGTTTTGAGTGGAGTGATCCTGCAGTAAGAGTTAGCAAGGATTACCCGGACACTAGATTTGTTGTTTTTACAGGTCTTGGTAGTTCAGAGAATGTAGCTTCTATATTCCCAATGCAACAAGAGGGATCATTTCTGCTGGGAGCACTCGCCGCGATGATGTCCAAGACAGGCACGATTGGCTATGTGGGTGGACAGGCTTATCCAAATATTGTCAACATTTTTGAAGGATTCAAGCAGGGGGCGAAGCATGTAAATCCTAACATAACAGTAACGGGTACATATATTAATGATTTTGACAATCCAGCGAAAGGAAAAGAAGCTGGATTATCGCTCATAAGTAATGGCGCAGACTTTTTGGTACACGTAGCTGATCTCTCTGGTCAGGGTGTTATTCAAGCTGCAAAGGAAAAAGGCAAATTCGCATTCGGTGTTGTAGCCGATCAGAATAAGTTGGCTCCAAATACAGTTCTTACCTCATTTGTATTAGATATTGAAAAGGCATTTGACCAATCTATTAAAATGGTTCAAGCGGGCAATTTTACAGGGCAAGTATTCAAACCCGGACTTGAAACTGCCAAAGGGGCTCCAGGAGATGGTATTGTATACCTAGCATCATTCCATACCCTTGAGGATAAAGTCCCTGCCGACGTAAAGGCAAGATTGACCCAATTAACACAGGATATAATAAATGGAAAGATTAGCGTACCAGAAAGACACGAACCCACTAAATAACAACACATCTTTTATTTATTGATACAAAATATTTTTGGACGTTGATCAAAGTTCGCTTTTGAGTGATTTTTTTGGATAAAAAACAATTTCAAAATGAGACAAATACTTCAGTAAATTCTGAAAAAAACTATTATGAATCTGTAGTTTCTATGAGGGGAATAACCTGCAGATTCGATAAAGTAATTGCAAATGATAATATAAATTTTGAACTAGGCAAACGAGAGATCCATGCGCTACTCGGCGAAAATGGTGCAGGAAAAACAACATTAATGAGCATACTATACGGATTATACCAGCCTGAAGAAGGACAGGTTTATGTTAAAGGGAAACGTGTTGCAATCAAATCTCCGCTCGATGCCATAGAGCTTGGGATTGCTATGGTTCATCAGCATTTTTTATTGACTCTGCCTCATTCTGTTACTGAAAATATTATCGTAGGATTAAAATCCAAAAATAAAAAAGGGAGAATTTTTTTAGATACTGATACTGCTGAGAAGAAAATTATAGAACTATCAAAAAAATATGGCCTCAACGTAAATCCGAAAGCAATAGTAGGAAATTTGTCTGTAGGAGAACAACAGCGTGTAGAGATAATTAAGGCTCTTTACAGGGACATTGATATTCTTATTCTCGATGAGCCTACATCCATGCTCACACCTCAGGAAGAAAAAGCCTTATTTGTAACTTTGAAGTCGATGGTTGAACAAGGGTTATCAATAATTTTCATAACCCACAAATTGCATGAAGTTATGTCGGCAAGTACTCGCGTCACTGTGCTTCGAAATGGTAAGGTCGTAGGAACTATCAAAACATCAGATACCACTGAAGCTGATTTAGCAAAGATGATGGTTGGTCGTCCTGTGATTCACCAGGTCAATAAAGTAGGTGGAGTAAAAAGTGCTGCAGAGAAAATGCAAACTATACTAGAGATAAGTCAAGTTTCTGCTCTTAACAATTCTAAAGTCCCCGTCCTTAAGGGTCTTTGTTTAGATTTACGTAAGGGTGAGATTTTAGGTATAGCCGGAGTTGATGGCAATGGTCAGAGTGAACTTGCAGAAGTTATATCGGGCCTGAGAACTGTGGAGAGTGGCCAAATTGTTATGGACGGTCAATCCATTTCTAATCTTTCACCTAAAAAAATTAGAGAAAAGGGTTTGGCGTATGTACCTGAAGATCGTCTTAATACTGGATTAATTTTAGAGTATTCTATTGCAGAAAATTTGATTCTTGATAGGTGGTATCAAAAACCATACTCTGGCAAATTATTCTTAAGGGAATCTGAGATGAAAAAATTTGCACAAAAAGCTATTTCAGATTTTGATATTCGCACACCTGGAATAAATGTTCCTGTCAAATCAATGTCAGGTGGAAATCTCCAGAAGGTAGTTCTCGCAAGGGAGCTTTCCAGAAGCCCCAAGGTCCTAATTGCTCATAATCCTACAAGAGGTCTAGATATTGGTGCGACAGAATATGTTCATACCCAATTAATAAAGCAGAAAAACTCTGGAGTTGGGGTTTTGTTGTTTTCTTTAGACCTGGATGAGATTTTATCAATTAGCGACCGGATAGCAGTGATTTATGAAGGAAGAATAATGGCAGTTATTGCTAGAGAGGATGCAGATGTAGACCATCTAGGATTGTTAATGGGTGGAAACTTGGGAAAAAATACTATTGCGCACATAGAAGGAACAGAGGAAGAGGAGGAGAATAAAATAGAAAGATGAAATCTGTCCTGCTTGACAAGAGAACCAATCTTGTATTTGTTATTCCATTTTTATCTGGATGCCTTGCTTTTGTAGCGGGTGGTATTATAC
>JBPCNB010000806.1:0-1479 GCA_051001675.1 Nitrososphaeraceae archaeon
ATTTCGTAACTCTAAGATTATCGTCTAGTAATTTAGATGTGTATTTAGTAGTTTCTTCTATCGGTATCTAGTTATTCTGCCAATTCCTTGAACTTTTCTACATCCTTCTACTATCATTCTAAGAATATCACGTAGTAAAGAGATAAAACCAATCTTCTCCGTAAATCTATCTCATCTAATAAAATAAGTCAATGGGCAAACGCCATAGAATATTGTTGTCCCATATTTATTGGCCAAGAATAAAAATTAAACAATGATATCCGCATCACTTGGTTATTTTCTCTGCAGGTTATAAGATATATCATATATCAGACTGTCAAGAAACTTATAAAATAATCATCAAACCCTTAATCTATATTATAGTGATATGTGCCGATAATTACCACAAAAGTCGTTTCAGATCATTAAATTATACCCATCTTTGCTGCTTTTTAATAAGATTTTGATACTATAGTATAAAAAGTACGATGCCTATATAGACATATGAGTAAGAGATCTAAGCAAAATACAATCTCTGAATATTCAAGTATTGTATGTCCGAATTGTAATGTTAATTTTGATAATAATAAAAAAAATAGTAACAACAATAATATAATTACAGACCCTGAATCAGGCGAACAAATTTGCAGCAACTGTGGTTTAGTTTTATCGATGGAGAAGACTAATGAAGTACGGCCTGAGTGGCGCACTTTCAATACAGGGCAATCAAATGACAACAATAGAATAAGAACTGGAATGCCTGCTTCTCTTGCAAGACATGATATGGGTTTATCAACTATAATTGGAAGAGCAGATAGAGATTATACTGGAAACAGAATTGCAACTTCTATTAAATCTACAATTGATAGGTTAAGGATACTAGACTATAGGACACAACTTTATAGTTCTACAGATAGAAGTCTTAAGAGAGCATTCTCTGAACTTGATTCTCTAAAAGATAAACTGACATTACCTGATTCGGTGGTTGAGAAAACTGCTTACATTTACAGAAAAGCACAGGAAAGAGGCCTAGTTAGAGGAAGAACAATATCAGCCACGCTTGCTGCTGCTATTTACATTTCATGTAGACAAGCAGGGGTTGGAAAAACTTTGAAAGATATTGCTCAAGGCACAAATGTAAAGCCAAAAGCGCTTTCGCATAGTTATAGAATGTTGCTGATAGAACTAGATATAAAGACACCGATGCTTGATCCTATTAGATGTGTAGTCAAAGTAGCAAATAAGATGCAGTTAGATGAAAGAATTACTAGACAAGGTATGCATATCATGCATACTGCTATAAGGAAGGAAGCAAGTGCTGGAAAGAATCCGATGGGATTAGCAGCAGCTGTTTTGTATATCTCATACAATAATAGTAATATCAAAGGTAGTATTCACAAAGGGAATAATGAAAGCAATAATAACACAAGAAATCAAACATCCTTTGCTCGAGCAGCAGGAATAACAGATGTCACGTTAAGAAACTCAATCAAAGAAATC
>JBPCNB010000807.1:0-2281 GCA_051001675.1 Nitrososphaeraceae archaeon
AGTTTGATCTGTCCATGGTATCTCCGTAATGTAGGCGATAATCTATTATCCAATGGCGGGCCTCGATGATGACTTTCCTGGGGTATAAATTGTGTTTTCGTTAGAACGTAATCGATTTTAAATGCAAAGCCCTCGATTAGTCCTCCTGGTTCTTGTACCAGTATACTTCTCTATAGAATTATATTATACAAACGCGAGAATTACAAGCCTATTAATAGTGAAGCCTGACTATTGGAATTATCATTAGGCGCCGTGGGTTATAATATAATACTTGAAATTATAAATGATTGAACTTGGCAGAGGGAAATAATACGGAAATTGAGCACAAGAAACTCTTAAAAGATAGCTACAGGAGACCCATCGAAAGAGAAGGACTGGTTACCAAATCAATTCTAGAATCTCTTCCTCCTGAAGCTCAAATCACGACTGCCAGGTTCGAAGGTCCCAATATTGCCCTTTATACAAAGAACCCCAAATTTTCATTAACAGAACTAACCTATCATTTGTCCTCCCTATCAAGATCTCTCAAAAAAAGGTTTGTTGTCCGCACGGATCCATCCATTCGTATGCGAGAGGATGAGACGAGAGAAGCAATCTCGAAGCTATTGCCTAAAGAAATTGTTGTTTCAGCTGTCTTTTGCGATGAAGCTACAGGAGAGGTAGTACTAGAGGTGAATAGACCGGAAGTTATAGATGCAGAAATGGTAATAAAGGTAGCTCAGTCCACTGGCTGGATTTCGCATACCAGGCTCTCCCCACACATTCCATCAACTAGCATTAGCACCATACATTCTACTTTGAAAGGTTCTGCGAAAGAAAGAACTAACTTTCTTCAAGAACTCGGAAAAAAAATCTTCCGCCCTCCGCTTTTGATTCGACACAGAAATACAGACACTTATTCGTCGGGAGGCGATTCCTTTAATCAGAATTCGAAGTTCGCAAAGGTGAACGAGGGTAAGATTGGATACAGACATTATAGCAGGGAAGAAGTTATACTGTTTTGTCTTGGTGGGGTTAAGCAGGTAGGAAGATCTTGCTTTATTGTCATGACCCCAGAGAGTAAAGTTATGTTAGATTGTGGAATAAACCCTGCCGAGCCTGAGCCATTAAGTGCCTTCCCCCGATTAGACTGGTTTAACTTTAATTTTGATGAATTAGATGCTGTCGTTATCAGCCACGCTCATATTGACCACCAGGGATTTCTCCCAACTTTATTCAAGCATGGCTATAATGGTCCAGTTTATTGTACTGAGCCTACTTTACCCCTAATGACGCTCCTTCAGATGGACTCCGTTAAAATTGCAAAAAGCAACGGTACGTATCTACCTTATGAAATCCGTGACATACATGAAGTCATAAAGCATTGTATTACAATCCCGTATGGCAAGCCTACAGACATTTCCCCTGATATTACCATCACGTTAAATAATGCAGGGCATATAATGGGAAGCGCTACAGTTCATCTAAATATTTCAGGGGTACACAATATCTTATATTCCGGAGACTACAAGTATTCCAGAACACAACTACTCGATGGCGCGATGTCTATATATCCGAGGGTAGAAACGCTCATTACAGAAAGCACATATGGAAATATCACGGATGTAATGCCCGAACAAGCTGTAGTTTATCGTACATTTACAGACAGTATTAATAGAACGTTAATTGAAGGAGGAAAGGTCTTGATACCTGTACCTGCAGTTGGCAGAGCACAAGAAATAATGCTAGTAATCGACAGGGAGATGCGCGAAGGAAGATTGATGGAATCGCCTATTTACATCGAAGGCATGATCTCAGAAGCCAGCGCAGTCCATATGTCGTATGCGCATTACCTTGGTTATGACGTAAGAAAGTCTGTATCACACGGCATTAATCCATTTCAATCAGAATATTTCACAGTAGTTAGCGGTCCTGGTAAGAGAGCAGACGTTTTAAACGATCCAGATCCATCAATCATAATGGCGACCTCGGGCATGCTAGAAGGTGGACCATCAGTAGAATATTTCAAAGAAATAGCTCCATCCGATAAGAACAGAATCATGTTCGTTTCATATCAAATTAATGGGACGCTTGGCAGACGAGTTCTCGATGGAACAATGAATGAAGTTAGTATGCTAGACAAAAATGGAAAACTCAAAGTTATCCCTGTCAGAGCTGAAACTAACAGAATTGACGGTTTTAGTGGACACAGCGATTTCAACCAGATAATGAGTTTTGTGTCACGAGTAAAACCAAAGCGAGTGTTGGTTAATCATGGAGAAAGATCTAAGTCAGAATCAAT
>JBPCNB010000808.1:0-5982 GCA_051001675.1 Nitrososphaeraceae archaeon
CATTGGCACTCTAGCGGTTGGAGCTGCTCCTTGATTGTTCGGAACGCCTTTAATGCGTCTATTTTCATTGTTGCATCCTTTACTAACGAAAGAATCTGATCCTTCTCTCGTGCGCTACTATATTTTCCTCCATTTATTAGAGACTCGTTGAATTTGGCAATATGCATTAGAGACTCTTCTTTTTCTTGTGGTAACCTACCCTGCATCATGCCAAGGAAATTTTTTGATTGATGGATCTTTTCACTGATAGCAAGCAAGTCAGAATTGGCAGACTGAATGCCCAACCGATTTTGCCTAGATTTTACCACAGATCTGTTAAGGCCTATTTTTTGCTGATGTATTTCCTGATTAACGCGGGGAAGCTTATTATTGTCAATATCTATGATTTCCTGCGTAACTTCCCTAATAGAGGCGGAATATTTACGTTTCAAAAGCACCAAATCATTCCATCCTAAAGATTCTATATTGGTAACTGGATCGTGATCCAATTTAGGCTGCGCTCATTACGTAAAGTAACTTATAGAATAAAAATATATGGCTTATGACGGCCATACACTTATCCACTTATTTACCTCTATACTTGACTTGCAGAGGGATTTTTCGTCATCATTCCACAATCCTCTTTATCAGTAAACTAAATAACTTAGAATCGATATTCGTTCTTCCTGATATGCTATATATCGTATCACATATTACTACATCGGTTTGTCCTGCAGATCGTCTGGAGGCGTTAGGAGCGTAAGGGAGAATCCACGATCAAAGATTAGAAAAAAGTAGAAGTTGAATTATTATTGAAGAAATTTTTTCTCTGCGTCCATTAGTATTTCCTTTCGCCCACAACGTTGTATATATTTCGACAATTGCTTCTGCGCTCTGCCATCACTTACGGCCTCGCGTGCAAGCTCAACTCCTTCTCTGAAGTTTGCTGATTCTTTTCCAATAACCAAGGCCGCCGAGGCGTTTAAAATTGCAATATCTTGTTTGTGTTTATCAGCTACTCCGTATATTACCTGCAATGTGTCTCGTATAGAGCCTTCCTTAGAATCCACCATTAGGTTTTCCAATTTGGTTAGTTCTATCCCTACCTCTCTAGGATGAAAACTGACCCGTTTGATTTTACTCCTAGATATCCAGGTAATATCATTTTCACAAGTATTGGATAGCTCATCTAAACCATCCTTTGGATTGACTAACATTATATCTTCCAAATCTGATTCTTGCAATGCAAGCGCCAATGTTTCAATTATTTTCGGTTCAGGTGCTCCTATTAGCTGACCAGTCAAGTTGGTACAGGGATTGCATAATGGACCAATAATATTAAATACAGTTCTGATTCCAATTGTTCTCCTGGCAGATGCAACATTTTGCATAGCTGGATGGAACTTAGGAGCATATAGAAAACCCATTCCCGTTTGTTCTATCGCTTCAACGATATCAGCTATCGGACATTCTAAGTTAAGCCCAATATATTCCATAAAATCTGCACTCCCACATACGCCAGAAGTCGACCTATTGCCATGTTTTGCTACTTTTGCTCCTGCTGAACTTGCAATTATCGCAGAGGCGGTACTGATATTAAATGTATTTATGCGACCACCACCTGTCCCGCAAGTATCAATTAAGAATCCATCAATATTTGGAGTAATTCTAATTGCATACTTCTTTATTGTTTGCATAAGCACCATGAGTTCATGTGTCGTTTCTCCCTTCATCCGAAGTGCAACTAGAAATGAGGCGATAGCGGCCTCCGATACTTTGCCCTGCAAGATTAAACTTATTGTATAAATTATTTCATCGTCATTAAGCTCCTTTGTAGAAACCAACTTTTGGATTATTCGACTAAGGTCTTCCATCAGAACTTCATTTTTTCAACATGGAAATGAAGTTTTGGAATATCTTTGGACCGTCCGGCGTCAAAACTGACTCGGGGTGAAATTGAATGCCTTCTATTAAGTATCGTTTATGCCTCACGCCCATTATTTCGCCATCGTCAAGCGCCTTAGCTGTTACTTCAAGACATTGTGGAATATTCTTTGGGTCCGCTACAAGCGAATGGTATCGGGTAGCGCTAAAGGGGTTACTTATATTTTCAAATAAATTACTAGAGTTATATCCTATAGGGCTTGTTTTTCCATGTCTAACCTTCTTCGCATTTATTATACTGCCTCCGAACGCATTAACTATTCCTTCATGCCCCAAACAAACACCTAGTATAGGTGTTATGACTCCTAAGTTGACTATAATATCTATGCAGTTTCCAAAGTATTTGCGATCTGCTGGATGGCCAGGACCAGGCGAAATTATGATTCCATCTGGGTTCATTTCCCTAACAGAAGTAAGACTAATCTTATCGTTTCGTTCGACTGTCGTTTGGATGTTGAGTTTACCTAAAACCTGGGCGATATTGTACACGAATGAATCGTAGTTATCAATAACTAAAATCCTCAACAGGAGTTGTCACTATATGTCTGATTAAGAGAATGAGCATAAAAACCTTCTAGAATAACTTCTGATGTGAGATGGGAGTCGAGAAATAGATTAGCAAGAACTAGATTGTAACCTCTGGAAGACATAATCATCGCTATATAATGATATCGTCAAAAATAAAGACTCTAGGATCGAATTGAGTTTATCTCACATCTGTTTTTTAGTTTTGAATACTAATGAAACCAAAAGCAATAATTGTTAAGACTTGTGAAATATAGTTTGATTTTATCAATCTAGCGCGCAAGCTATATTAAATGTCGAGGATAATTTCACCTGAACCTAATTCGTGATAACATATTGGCCAGAGTATTCATAAACGGGTACGGAAACATAGGTCGCAGACTTGCTACCGCAATTTCAGGCGACAAAGAAACTCAACTTATAGGGGTCGCAAAATATACCGCTGACGACAAAACACAGGAAGCCGTCCGTAACCATATTGATATTTATGTTCCAGAGGAGAAGATTCAGGAATTCACGGACAGGAAGTATAAAGTTAATGGTACAGTAAAGGATGCTGTAGAAAGATGCGATATAGTAATAGATGCGGCTAAAGAGGGAGGAGGATTTCTTAACAAAAAGAATTTATACAATCCTATTAATAGGCCTGCGATTTTCCAGGGAGGTGAAGATAGACATGGTGAGTATTCAGTCGCAGATATGATTCACAATTCAAGGGTCAACTACGAGAAAGCTAGCAGCCGAGCCTATGTCATCCAGGGAAGTTGTAATGTTTCAGGAATGGGACGGATTATCCAACCTATGATTGAAAAGTTTGGTGATGAAATAACAAGGTATGATGTGACATTGATTCGAAGATGGGCCGACCTTGAGGACCTCAAGCAGGTAAAGGACTCCATTGAGTGGGACGCCAACCCTCATCATCAGGATGACGTCAAGGATTTCATACCCTCAGCAAACCTCTATGTTGATGCTTACAGGGTTCCATCGAGAATGATGCACTTGCATCAAATGTCGATAAGATTCAAGGCAAAAGCCCCAACTAAGGATTCAATTGTTGAAACATTCAGGAAGGAATTTGGAGTTGCAATTTTGAACTCAGCGGCAGGAACTGCCCAAGTAAGGAAAAAAGCAATGGAATTGGGATTTCCCCATGGAGACACAAACATGGTGCATATTCACCAAGAAGTTGTTAGGGTAGAAGAAGATACTGTAAAAATACCTTACTCCGACGACCAAACCGGAATGGTAATACCAGAAAACTATATGCTTCTACAATCTATGGTTCACAAACGCAGCAGGCAGGAAGCACTAGCCAAAACTGATGGTTTATTTCAAATAGGATATAAAAGGAAAGTCTTGGAAGAAGAATTCAAATAATCAACCCGAAGGCCGGGGACATCCTAATAAACAAAAAATATTAGACCACAAACATCAGATCCTAAATATAAAATTCTTTATCAATTTTATTATCTCTGATATCATTTGAGCTATGGATTTAACTTTATGTACCTGGCGGATCACTCTATTCATGGTACTTTAGTGATAGACACATTATTTTCTAAAAGCAATATAGGTTTACTTTTTTTTATTGCAATAATAGCCATTATATTATCTGTCCTTTCTTATCAGTATTCTTCGTTCACTGCCAATAAAATTGCTGGAATAGCCTCCGATGACGTTCGTTCCAATGCAAAAATAGAGGCATATGGTTTGTCACAAATACTAATTCATAGTATTAATTCAATTACGAATAACTTGAGAGCTCTTACGATTTCTCTGCCGGTATTAAATGCAGAAACTGATACCATTCAGTTTCTCCTTAACAATGCGCAGGATAGTACAAGCGAATTGACAAGCGCCTATTATTTGCTGAACTCGAATGGAAAAGTTATTTCTTCGAGTAATAAAAGTGGCACAGAGTTAGAATATGAAAGTGGATCGGACCTTCGCAACATGGAATACTATTTGATTCCACGAAACACTCAACTGCCCTATTATAGCACCGTTAACCAGTCTCCTGATGGCCCTAAAATTTTTATTTCCTTTCCCATCTTTGACCAGAAGACAGATGTTGCAGGAGATACTAGCGGGAATAATACCACAAGAGGAATCCAGGGTGTAATCGTATCTGTCATTGATGTGGAGAGAGTCGGAAGCTTTTTACAGGACAAGCTTTCACCCGAGCTTATAAGCAACGTAGGCTTAATGGACAAAAACGGAATTTTTATTTATGCGAGAAATGAATCGCTCATCGGAAAAAACTTTTTATCGAAAGACTTTCAATCTACTATTCCGGTAAATATTAAGGATTCGTACAATAATATATTAAAGCGTTCACTTGGCCCAGAGGCCGGTGCAGAGGATGTTTCCTTTAATGACAAGACAACGACCATCTCATACCAGCCCATAATAATCGATCGGAAACAACTTTGGACTTTGTATATAGGATCGCCTCATACTTTGACTAGCGACGTGGGCCTCTTAATAGATCAGCAAAAAAACTTCAGTACGCTTGTAGTAATGGTTATTGGAGCATTAGCGATCGGAATCGCGTTTGTTATTCTTTCTTGGAATAAGAGGCTCAAGACTTCGGTAACGAATAGGACTCTCGAGTTAAAGACTGCAAATGATTCCTTAACCGAGTCAAACAGACTACTTGCCGATGCGAATGAACAACTGAAAGTTCACGATAAGATGCAAAAAGAATTCATAAACGTAGCGGCCCATGAGTTACGCACTCCTATCATGCCAATATTAGGAGACGCACAATATATTGAACGTCAGTTTAGTAGCAAAGATGTTAGAATACAGATAGAAAAAGATCAAGTCTATTCCCTAATACGTAATGCCAAAAGACTAGACAGGTTAGCGTCAGATATCTTAGATGTCACTAGAATTGAGAGCAAATCCTTAAGACTACATAAGGAAAGGTTTAACTTAAGCGATGTTGTTTGTGGTAGTCTTGCCGATATAAGAAGATACGATAACGAAAGAGCTAAATTTCCAGATGTACGATATATACGTAAGGACATATTTTTAGAAGCAGATAAGGGAAGGCTAACACAAGTAATAACTAATTTGTTAAGCAATGCGATCAAATTTACAGACAACGGGGTCATAACAATAGATACTGATGAATCGGATAAAGAAGTCATAGTTAGTATAAGAGATACCGGCAGTGGGATAGACCCAGAGATAATCCCGAAACTTTTTTCAAAATTTATTACCAAATCCGATCGAGGCACGGGTTTAGGGCTCTTTATATCCAAAAGCATTATAGAGTCCCACGGTGGCAGGATTTGGGCTGAAAACAACCAATTCGGACCAGGGGCTACATTTTACTTTTCATTGCCTGCCGTAAATAGTGGCTTAGTTAGACATTGACCTAAAACCAACTCTAGATTATCAAAACTGCCTTTCTTTCCAGATGTGTCAATGTTAATTGTTTGACAATGTTTAATAATAGTAGCCCTATTTTGGAAACATTATGATCAACAAACCATCAGACAATGATCCCATAAAAGTGATGGT
>JBPCNB010000809.1:0-6639 GCA_051001675.1 Nitrososphaeraceae archaeon
TTCTCCGTCTACCCATATCAAGAGGGGTAGTCTGCTCCAGGCTTCCGTACCTCGTTTAGCATTTTCATTTAAATACTGAGCGATAATTATGATAAGTCAGGGGATAATTGTTATACTCATTTTAAGACGATTACGTCTGAACCGATTTAATTAATCTGATTTAATTTAGGTTAATTTAATTAATCTGATTTAATTTAATTTAACGTAAATCTCATTAAATGATTTTTTGTGTGCTAGGATATTGAGTGAGCACACTTACAGTATATTATCTGATTTAATTTAATTAAATTTATTAATTTAATTTGGATTCAATTTATATGATTTAATAATATAATTAATTTAATTAATTTATTTAAATTAATTCATCAGAGTTCAATGCATATTAATGAATTTATCTATTATCGATTTATTTCTAATTTATTTCCGTTCCCATTCTAGTTTATTTTTTATCTGACCGCAATTCATTTCTAATTTTTATTTTTTTACTTAAACTTTTTAGGTTATCGGCCAATTCTTAATAGGAATACTTGTTTGCTTGCCCAGATTACAGATGATTTATAAGAAATATATAAAAACGAAACGCTACCCCTAGCTTTGAGTGTTTGTTAACAGGTTGGCTCGTGTAATCCTTTTTTTAAATCCACCATAATAATAGAGATATCTTAACTTTGCTTTGTATTTGGTCACAACCGGTAATGACTATCAGAACGGAGATGGAGTATAAGTATGCTCATTCCATCTGCTTATATGCCAGTTAATGACACTAATCTCTTCCACTTGGACGCCATCACAAGGTCAGAAAAAAGACGACCTTTGATTATTGTATTCTTAGCGGTAGGAACAGGTGTCGTTTTCGCAAGTTACCTCTATAGTATTGATAATCTTGCCTTACTTTATTACAGTGATTCCGTCTCGCATCTTGTTAGGGCACGACAGTTAGTTGATAATTCTAGCCCTGGATTACAACAGGTAGGTACGGTGTGGTTACCTCTTCCGCATATACTGTTACTTCCTTTCTCTTTAGTGGACCTGTTATTCAAAACTGGGCTTGCAGGAACATTTGTTAGTTTGCCTAGTATTGCAATCGCTGCTATGGTTCTATACAGGATAATCAAAGAGCAAACAGATATTTCGTGGATAGCCTTTGTGGGCGCATGCCTATATTTCTTGAACCCCAACATTCTCTATTTAGGAATTACGGCGATGACGGAGGCATTGTTTATGCTCTATTTTGTTATCTCTGCCTACTATTTTCAAAGGTGTTCTTCTTCGAAGCTATTTTCTTCCTCAAGGCAAGAGCATACTATTATCAAGTCGAAAAATCATAATGCTTGTTTTGATGAAGCAAATCAGACCATCGGCTCGAAGTACAAATTTATTATTTCAAACAGCATGCTAAAATGTTCTTTTTTTGTTGCGCTAGCTACTCTGTGCAGGTATGAAGCATGGCCTATTCCTGTCCTTCTCGCAATATTCACTATATTCTCCCTCATGAGAGTCAGAAGTATTGACAAAAGCCCTCAGGCTTCTATTTCAAATAAAAGGCAACTAGTGGTTGGCATACTTTGTACAATAGTGTCGTTTTCTGGAATAGTCATATGGATATCTTACAATTGGATTTATTATAGCAGCCCTCTTGAGTTTTTAGTCTCGCCTTATTATTCTGCAGCTTCACAGGCGCTGGAGGGGCAGAACCGGGAGTTCCTTTTCTTGCAGCCCTTAAATGCTGCTTCTACATACGGTGTAACTGCTCTGGTCTTTTTTGGGCCTGTCATTTTAGCAGGAGCTACTTTTGGTTACATCATTCACAGAAAAATTGGGTCAAAAGTACAAGTTCGGAACAGAGATATGATCTACTTATTCTTGGCTATCCCATCTCTCTTCAGCTTCTTAACATTGGTCTTCGGCATAGGAGAGATGAACTACTGGTGGTTTAATTCCCGATTCTTGATAATGTTGTCCCCTCTACTCATACTTCTTTTAAGCATATTACTCAAAAGAATCAACGAAGCGCCACTAAAAAATAAGAGTATCTTGGGGTATGTCGTTATTATTGCTTTCTTGATTTATCCAGTTCTTATAGTACCCCTATCTGGGGGAATTGTTACTTTGATCGATGCCAAGAATTCTGTGTCTTATGGAAC
The DNA here is from genome assembly GCA_051001675.1 of Nitrososphaeraceae archaeon. Taxonomy (GTDB): domain Archaea; phylum Thermoproteota; class Nitrososphaeria; order Nitrososphaerales; family Nitrososphaeraceae; genus TH5893. Next base: position 2,145 of record JBPCNB010000809.1, read on the forward strand.
TAGACCTTATGCGATGGAAATATCCAAAGTTCTAGGTGGCCTATACGATGGTGGGAAAATATTAATGATAACAGGTTCAGCACAACAAAATATCATAATGCAAGCAAGTGGTATCCCGTTAACGAATTTTCATACAGCAATAGAAGAACTCAACTTGCATAACCAAATACCACATTTCGAAGTAGATAGTCGATATGTTATCTTGTCCAAAAAGCCCGACCCCAGCTCGCAAAACTATGCGAAGAGCTGGGCTGAAAGGCAGGATGAACTAAGAAAATATTTTGATAAATCATACGAAAATACCTCCTACCTTCTGCTTGTGCGTAATGGCTTTTCAAACTAGACAAGCCGTTTTTTGCTCCATTACAAAGTTATTTTTTATATGACGCTAAATAGGACATGAATTGCTTCACTGCAGTGTCTTCCTAACATCCATGATGAGATGCTTCATTAATTCTTTCGTCTTTTCCTTGTGGATTATCCCTGTAACGAAAGTAGGTTTTCCTCCACCTTTTACCCCTAAGTAAGAATATTGATTGAATAATTTGTTACAGTCGATAGGTTTCAAAGACTGAGTTCTTGCAAAATATACAGAAGCGCTTTCGTCTTCATCACCGCGTATATGAACTATTAAAACGACTATATCTTCGTGTGTAGCTGAGGCCTTTTTTCCAACAAAGCTTCGAATTTCTTCGTCGTCTAGGCCATACATTATGTCGTCAATGAGATTGACCTTTCCATTTTCATCTATGACAGTAGGCTCTATCTTGTTCAGATACTCTATTGTGAGTCGTTTTATCTTTGTAGCATATAGCTTCCTTTCTTGGTTTAGTTTTTTAACCGTATTCTCAATAGTATTCATATTTGCTCCTAGGTAATGACAAATATGCAGTAGTTTCCTCGATAATATTGTAGATGCTTCTTTTGCTTGGTTTTGTACTGCAAAGTTTATTTCATATTCAGCTGCTCCTCCCAACCTTGAGATCCTAGTAACGAAAAAGAATTCGCATTCACGTAGATCAGAGACATGATTCATAGCACACGCAGCTATGTCGTGCCCTTCAATTTCTATTACCCTTATAGGCTGATCACTCAATTTTATTCTCTCTTCATTTGCTCTAAGCTCTGGAAATTGTAATCTTGCTTTCTCCATTGTTTCAAAAGAATGTGTCTTGACTTTCCTACCACTATAAATCAAAGCGTTTACTTTATACTGTGCTTCGATGACGGTTTCAGGATCCAAGTTGGAGAGATTAATAATCACGCTACTATCCTTTTCTCGGTGCTCAACTTTTCTTACCTTTAGGGTTGTACCAAGAATCCTTTGAAGTGAACCGATAAAAGCATGTTCCGCTGTATGCGCTAATTTATTATGCATAAGTACTTTTATGAAAGACAGAGACGACGGAGATAGTGAATCCTGTTTTAGCTTGTAGAGTTTTGGACAACCAAAAAATTATGGTATGATATCCAATTGTGGCTGTTGTCCTTCCCCTGGCCTACCTTGCAGATCTGATTGAGGGATCTCTCCTAATGTCACATTAGCCTGGCTGCTCATTCCATCTCGAAGGATGCTTAGCTGTACTATGTCTCCTGCTTGTTTTTCATTGCTAATGTAGGTCAATATGTTCTCAAGTGTAGTAACTGTTCTATTGTCTATTCTAACTATTATATCACCGCCTAATGCTATTTCTCTGCCATTGATATTATCTATTTTATAACCACCTCGTATTCCAGCTTTATCAGCAGGGCTTCCAGAAGTTATGTCTGTTACGAGAAATCCCCTAGATTCATTAAATCCCAATGACTCTGCAATTTCAGGTGTTACGTCCGTCCCTGAAATTCCAAGCCAAGGATGTTGATATACGCCAGTGCTTATTAACGAAGGTATGACTTTCTGAAGTGTATTGGATGGGATCGCAAAGCCAACACCTGCCGATTCTCCAGTAGATGAAAATATAGCTGTGTTCATCCCTATGACTTCACCTCTTAGGTCTAGAAGTGGTCCCCCAGAATTGCCTGGGTTAATAGGTGCATCTGTTTGAATTATGTCTGGAATAGAAAATGAACCCCTTCTCGGTGTTTGCGTGAGATCGTCTGGGACAGTGGGCGGCAAAGACGGAGGCAACTGATCTTGTGGCGGAAGTCCTGGAATAGAAGGTTCTCCTGGGGGTGGTATAGGAATTCCATCAGGTAATGGTGGCAGTTGTTCTTCTTCGGAAGAAGGAATTAATCGCCCGAGTCCACTTACTATGCCTTCTGTCATGGAACCAGAAAGACCAAACGGATTTCCAATAGCCACGACCTGTTGGCCTACTCGTAACTCAGAGGAATTGCCAATCGGTAGTGGAACAAGTTTATTTCTCGCGTCATCTGGTATATCAATTACCGCAATATCTGAGAAACGATCGGCTCCGACAAGTGTAGCAGGATAGATAGTTCCGTCTTCAAATGCCACATTAATATCGACCACATTGTTCCTCTCTTCTTGAGCTAGCTCCTCGGCGGAACGAATACTGGGAGCAATTACATGATAGTTAGTTATGATAAGACCATCATTATTAAAAACAAAACCAGATCCTATGCCAGAGCGAAATGTATCTGGTACATCTGTGTCAGAGGTAGTAGTCACCTGAACGACTGAGGTCTCCGCTTTTTCGAATAGTTCAGGTAAAGTTAAATCCTGAATAGTATTATTGCTGCCGATATCCAAAGTGGTGTTTGATAGCAAGGCCGCCGTTCTGTTGTTACTCTCACTAGCATTGTTGTTCGGAATTTGAGCTTCCGCCGCCAGATATGTAAAGATGCTGCCAAATTGTATTGTAAAGAAAATGATGAGGAGAGATGTAAGTAGTATTGTAAATGTCAAACGTACTGAGCCTAAATGATTTATGGCTAATTTCTCTGTGAGTTCAACTAAAACCTTATTCATATAAGAATAGTACAAGAGAACCTCTGAGAGCAGTTATAAGTTTTTGTTATTGTCTCGAGAAGGAGGTATAAGATTTGAGATGGAAGCGTTTTCAAGTATTCAAAGTTTACCTGCTTCTAAAAACTGCTGCCTTGGGCAAGGGTTAGAAGGAAGAAGTGTTAGTGAAGGATAGAATAAACGATTTGAAGCAGCTTGAAGTATTATCTAATTTTTAGGTAACGTATAATTTGCGGCCGAGATAGATCGGTGGAATGACAAGCAAAAGAGTAGCCATGCCATAATGAATCCCCACAAATCCGCTTAAGAATATCGAATCCAGTACAACTATAGATAAGACCATTACTTTAATTGTGCTCTGGATTTCCAGAGCAACTTTCAAATGGATTTTATTCCTGCTTTTTTGGTCTGCCATACTGACATTGTATTGTTGCTCGTTTTCTATTTTCCCGAGTGGCCTGCTCAGATTTCTGAGTTTGTTTATGAGATGCAAAAAGGTGACAGTCATTATCGATGAAAATATTAGCAAATTAAGAATAAACCCAATCTGGAAATATCCTAAAAGCCATATAGCGACTATTAATGCTATCAAAATGAATACAATCGAAATCGAAATAGCTATCGCAATCCACGAAGATCTCAAAGAGGGATTCTCGGGATCGGCAATTTCTTTTCGGCTGAGCACACTTATGGCTGCGGTGTAAAGAAATAATGAAATGCCAACAAATACCAAAACCGTATGGGTTTGATGCATTATCAGAGACAAACCTAGTGTTGAACTGCCACCTAGAACTACGTTCAAAAATCTTGCTGAAGCCATAGTCAGCGGATTGCTAACAGCGTTGCGTTTCAGTCGGTAATTGTATGCAATAATAACAGCAGTCAGCGAGGCTGAAACCAGAAGACTGGTCCAACTTACTAGGAAAGCAAGAATGTTTGCTGTAATAATGGATGCCCCTGCGATTATGAGGGCACTCCTTTTTGTTATTCGACCTGAGACTAATGGTCTGTTCGGACGTTCCTTTCTATCTACCTCAATATCGAAATAGTCGTTTAGGACTATCCCAGAGATATATAGAAAAACAGAGGAAATAATCAATGAAAGTAATTGTCCAAGATCGGCATTGTTTGCGGGCGTTACAGCAAAGTAACCTGACATGATATTAGACGGAACTGTAAAAAGATTAGGAGCTCTGATTAGGAGAAGATATTGCCTCAGCATAAACTAGCATTCTCTAGTACTTAAGGCAACAAATAAATAAATTTAAAATAACATTTAGTCCAAAAAGTCGTTACAGACTAAAATAAGATCCCATAACTTAGCTGTATCAATTCCTAAAGCATATTTTTTAATAGGCGACGAGGAACTATCAGTTCTTCCCACTTGGTTGATAGGATGTTTTTCTTCTATCTCTTTTTCTTTTTAGAGAGAATAAGACAGAGCCAGATACACCTGCGACTACAGCTGTAATAATCAATGTAATTTCAAGATCTGGTAAGCCAAAAAATGAGTTAGACTGAACGTTCACTGGAAATGTGAAGACAACACCCTTCCCTCGAGAGAAT
>JBPCNB010000810.1:0-1213 GCA_051001675.1 Nitrososphaeraceae archaeon
GAGTATTATTTTGGGTGCATCTATTTAAGCTGGGCTTGAGATTGAATTATTAAGAGATACAATTTTAGCATCAATGATTTAAAGCTATCATTATGAATGACGCCAATTTTGAACTTCTAACCGGCTATGCAACACCTGTAGGAACAAAAAAATATGCAAACATTGCGGTTAAAGACAAGGGAAGGCCAGCTGCTCACTTTCGACCCTTTGATAATTTGTATCTATCAAGTATAGGAATCGGTACCTATCTGGGAAACCCAAATAAACAGGACGATCAATTTATGGAAAACGCAGTTTATGATTCTATCAAATCAGGCGCTCTAAATGTTGTAGATACTGCTATCAATTATAGGGCTATGAGGTCAGAGAAGAGTATTGGTCGAGCACTGCTGCGTTTGGTTAACGATGGAATAATCTCAAGGGATGAAGTATTTCTCAGCACTAAGAACGGCTACATAACAAACGATGGTGATTATCCAGAAGTCGATGTCATGGAATATATGCAACGAATGTTTATATCAAACGGCTTAATTCATCCGGATGACATAAGTTCGGGTTATAATGTTCTGAATCCGAACTATATTAAGCGTTGTATCGATAAATCCCTGGCAAATATGCACCTTACCACGATAGACCTGGTTTACATTCATAATGCGTTTGAGAGTTGGTTCGAAGACATTAGCAAGGAAGAATTTGTAAGTAGGTTATCAAAGGTATTTGAAGCATATGAAGAATATCGTTCATTGAACAAGATCCGCTATTATGGAATGGCAACATGGACCTGCTTTAGAGTACGTCCTGATAGCAGGGAATTTCTATCATTGGAGGATGTAGTCAAAATAGCAGAAAAAGCTGCGGGCGCTAAAAAACACGGATTTCGATTTATCCAACTTCCATTTAACTTGGCTTACAGCGAAGCGCTTTTACTCAGAAATCAATCTGTAGGCCCAGAAAAGAACTTGACGATTCTGGAAGCTGCGGAGAAGCTCAATGTAGGAATATTTACTAGTATCCCATTGTTCCAAGGAAGATTGCTCAAAGCTAAAGTTCCTGATTACGGAGGGCTGACAGATCAAGTAAGTAAATTACTTCAGATTATACGCTCAAGTCCTTCCGTTATTGCACCATTGATTGGTCAAAAGCAACCTCATCATGTCGAACAAAATCTAAAGATTTCAACCATTTCTCCTATGGATACCCAAGCATACAAAGA
>JBPCNB010000811.1:0-1620 GCA_051001675.1 Nitrososphaeraceae archaeon
CGGTTGGGGCATGCTTTAATGTTCTCAAGACATGATATGTTTCAAAATAAACTGATAAGAAGTGACCTAAAATAAGGAGGTAGCAAGCTAAGGCATTGCCTCGGCCGCCACAAGCAATATTCCATAAAAATGTATTATATTTCATAAATTGTATTTTTAATTTCTATTAAATCACGTAACATAGCACTAGCCGTTTCCATTCCCCCTGCTCCTCGACCAATAATTGTTTGCTGCCCAGAGTGTTCAGATGAAAATGTCACAGCATTTAGAGTTCCGTTCACACATATCGGATCCAACTTAGACACCTCGGTAGGTTTTACAATAAGTTTCTTGCTGTCTGCTGTCCCAACCAACTTTATTGCACAATTTCTTTTCTGGGCTTCTCGTATATCTTTAAGGGTAACTCCGGCAATACCAGTCCTTTCTACGTCATAGATTGTTTTCTTCATTCCCATAACCCAATTCGCGATTATTGAAACCTTAGCTGCCGCATCATATCCATCAATATCTAATTGAGGAATAGCTTCTGCAAACCCCTTAAGCTGAGCATCCTTCAATGCATTTTCGAAGGTTAAACTCTCCTCCATTCTTGTCAAGATATAGTTAGTGGTACCGTTAAGTATTCCCTTGAAAGATAGAATTCTGTCGCCCTTGAGACATCTTTTTGCAAATTCTAGGATGGGCGTTCCTCCTCCGACGGTACCACTGAAACGTAGCATCACATTATTGTAACTTGCAAGCTCCATTAGCGAAGGGAAGGCCAATGCAAGAGGTCCTTTATTTACTGTGATGACATGTTTTCCGGATCTCATAGCTAATACTATGTTGGAAATGCCGGGTTCTCCATTTTGTAAATTGGTAGGAGTGAGCTCGAGTAGGACTTCGGCATCAATTTGTTCCACTATGCTGTTACCTTCCAATGTATTTCCTTCTGAATTGTAGGCCCCCACCGTACCTTTAATGCTTTTAATCTCCAATAATTTTTGGAGGTCGATTCCAGTTGGAGAAACTACAGCTCCCCTTTTATCGATACACGCTACCACACGTGGATTTACTCCATACGTGTTGTATAAATCCGCTGCGCGAGAGAGTATGAGTTTTACAAAACTCTGTCCTACAACCCCAAATCCGATGATTATTAACCGCAATTTGAATTGTGATGTGGTTGTTCCTGTGACATATTTAAGTTCTAGTTGTCTTCCCTTGTTAGGTGGCTGGAAATACAAAATTTGTAAGGAGACAAGAGGGCTGTCAGTTGGATTTATTCCTGCTCGAGAAATATGTATGAGAAATATTCTAAGTCTGCTATTTCTAATTTCTCACAAAACAAACTCGCATGTTTTTATGCTGATCTCGTATGCTCGGGCGACATCAAAAACAACTAGATCCCTATTCTGGGATATATCTCATGAGGCCCCTCCTACCACCACTGGTTCTTGCCTTATACGGCATCACCACTTTATATCGTACATTGTCATACCTCCTTCCTTATAGTTATGGAGTATTTCGTTTAATTCCCGAACACGTTCAGGTAGTTTTCATATCCAGGATTTACATATTGTGAGGGCTATGATGAAAAGAATAGTTAATATATGTTAATTCATCTGGACAGAAAAATAC
>JBPCNB010000812.1:0-1066 GCA_051001675.1 Nitrososphaeraceae archaeon
TAATAGTCTCTATAATATGCAGTGAAAATATCTGATATTTTAGAATTTGCTACTGCAGTGGATTGTTATTATGCCCTACAACGGTCTCTCCTTTCATGACTATGCAACAAGCACATTTCTGTTGTAAACAAGCACCTGTTTCTTCATGGTTACAAATAGGACATATGCACGGTTGTTTAGCGATAGCCGTTGTGCGTCTCTGTTGCTTCATTCTTAAGTAGAGAAATAACCATATGATAGAGAGGGCCATACCTATTACCATAAAGATAAGAAAAATCCTTGTTCCTGCTCTTAGCGAAAGTAAAAACACACTGAAGGTTATTATGCCAAGGCCATAGATCAAGAGCCAAAGAGGTGGAGTAGAAGGGAGATTGTTATTCAATTCATCTACTGTATGGCAATATCAAGCTGATTTTGTCTGTCTTTATCATCTTCATTCTTCTTCTTCTTACGAAGCTTTCTAACTTCTCGAAGTATTACCTCTAATTGCTCCTGAGATATTCTAGAAATTTTTGAATCACATTCAATGCCTTTCGCTCGCAATATATCTTCAGTGAATGCTATAACTTCATCCTTATGTTGCTGTTCTTCTGTAGTAAGCATACTATTGCTCATAAAACGAAAAAATGCAAATTCGCTCATAGACAATGTTGATATGGTATTACGGGCTTTTTACTGTATTGAATTCATGAAAACACCGTTCCTGTTTTCTAAGATAACATCTATACCATTTTTAATAAAATGCCTTATTCTTGTTAAGATCATATAAAATCTGTTGAAAAAACATTTGCTTTCTAGGAAAATTTCATATGCTAGTTAAGTTATTTCCACGCAAGCCATATTTTACATTATTAACATATCAGGACGAGATAGAGAACACAGATGTATGCACTATCATTACCTTTCTATCCACAACAACACTGCCAACTCGGCTGATTGTGCGCCCTTGATATCGAACAGATAGAGAGTGGCCGCATCAACTATATTCACCAACCTGCCATTTATTGGTTATACCAGAAGGTGATTAGTACATGAGAGCTTTTAGAAGCTAATATCCCTACTAAGT
>JBPCNB010000813.1:0-3443 GCA_051001675.1 Nitrososphaeraceae archaeon
ACTTGAGCCTGCACTGAGAGCCCTCCCGCATGAGTCTGTTCCACTAATACTTCAGGGGATCTCTGATTAGTCCTTATTCCTACTTCACCAAGCTCCTTCTCCAGAATTTTCACGTGTTTAAGTTGGAAAACATCTAATACTAGCAGTATCAGATCAGCGTTTCTTGCAACAGAAAGAACTCTCTTCCCAAACCCTCTTCCCTTGGCAGCCCCTTCAACTATACCTGGAAGGTCAAGGACTTGAATCTTGGCGCCAAAACATTCCATCATGCCTGGAATGGCGGTAAGTGTTGTGAAATGATAAGATGCGACCTCAGAGTTAGCATTTGTTAAAGAATTAAGAAGAGTAGACTTTCCAACGCTTGGCAATCCAATTAAAACAACAGAAGCATCACCAGCCTTCCGAACATCGAAACCAGTGTTTTCTCCGCCACTTGATACAGTTCTTCCATGTCTGTTTTCCTCCATCTCACGTTTTAGACGTGCTCTTTTTGCTTTGAGAGTTCCACTCTGGAATTCAGTAGCCTTGTTAATTTGCGTCTTGTGGATTTCTTCTTCAATAGCTTTTATTTTCTCAGGAATTCCCAGAAGGATACCCCTACGATACTAAAGAAATATCTTGATAAATATCTTGTGTGCTGTTGGCATCGACATACAATGAACTAGCGATGGGACACTGCAAAATGGGAGAAGACCCGCATAGGGAGAATGAATAAGTTTCATTAGCCACGTTGATTAGTGACTTCCTAACACAGTATCATTTGGTCGAAGAAGATAGATCCGGACTTCCTTTCTCCCTCTTGTCCTTGGAAGTGCGTCTAAGTCTGGTTGCAAAAAGAGCCACTATGATAAGGCCAATAATAATGTAATTTACTGGAGGGCTTAGAACCTTAGGAATTACACCAAGGCCCGGGATCACAAACAGTACTTTTCCTATGAAATTTGGCTGTCTTATTGGAAAGTCGGTTCCTGGAATAGAGGCGGGGTTTGCGTCTCCCCTCGTCGTTATCACTCGATCCCCTTTTGAATCTGTTTGGATTTCTGCAACTCTGTGAACTATCACTCTATCTTCTACCGCGGGCCTTTGAAAAACAATAATATCTCCCACCTTAAGATCATTAAAGGAATTTCCGTCTCCAACTACCAGTATATCATTAACGTTCAGGACTGGCACCATACTGCCACTAGAAACTATGTAGAAGGGATTACCTGTAGGAAAAACGAAATGAAGAACGGTCCAAATAATAACCACCCCAACAGCGACTATTGCTATATCTTTCATAGCACCTGGTAGGCGTGATTCTTTCTCGTCTAACAAGTTAGTAAAAGTATCCAAAAATACATTAGATAAACCTTTAGATTGTAATAGTTTAACACCTTTGAACCGTTTCACGAGAGATTCTATGAACTGATATGTTTATGGTACGGGTTTATATGGCGATGGCTGACCCTGGCCCACCCCATCGTATCGACTAGTTACATTAAAGGTGTTAGTTGAAGAGATAATAGATTAGATTGAATGAGTAGATAATGAGACAACTTTAAGTATCCTAACTATCGGTTGTTGGCTAATCTAAATGAGTAAGATCGGAAAGATAGCAAAATGTAGTGTATGTGGTCAAGAAAAACCGATATTCTCCGAGTTGATGATTCTCGTAGAGATAAAAGAGTTTATTGTGAGAATTGTGTCAAGTACAATCACGAGAAGATTAAGTGTGGAAGATGCGGCCAAGTATTACTTCATCAAGAGTTAGCAGATCATCTTTTAGCGTATCATAGTGAGACGTAGTGGTCGGGGCGTAGTAGTTGCACATGTGGGTATGGCTAATTCACACATACATTTTCAGGCCCTAATCCAGTTTCAAAGTTTCAAAGTTGATATTTCGCCTAATACATTCCGGGCCAATTCTATATCTTTGATGGTCGCGTCAGACGGAATTGTCTTATCCCCATATAGCTCCCCTATCTCCGAAATTGTCTTTTCAAGGTCTTTGATGTAACATGTTAAAGCAGAACGGACAATTTTGGCATTGTCCTCAATGTCAAGCACAGAATGGGATTCATCATCTATATTCTGCTTAATACCATTAGTGTCGACTATGCTCTGAACTTTGTAAAGTTTTACATATTCATTATTCAAATCGAACTTTACTATTTTAGGTAGCTCTTCAGTAGCGAAAAGTTTGGCCAGTGTCGAAGAGTAATGTTGTAATGATTTCATTATAATGTCTTTTCTGTAGTCAATTTCACTCATTTTTATATAAACCCTTAACAGCTATTTATTATTTGTATAAAACAATATTGGAAATAAGTGGGACTAGATTATAGGGTTTCTAAGTGCTCAAAGTCTACGTTTGATATAATCTCGTTCTTCCTGTTCCCTCTTTGGTTCATCTTCATTCCAAATCTGTGATTTAGTCAGTAAATTGAGAATTTATTTAAGTATCACAGAGGTGTCCTAAACGCCCAGCACCTCGTCTGCTAAGCACTCGGGTTTAGACAATGGAATTTAATTCGTCAATGAGATAATCTTTGCCAATTCAAGAAAGAGAACTTGGTCCCATAAAGAGCCGCGAAACCATTAAGAATCATGTGTTATAATTAAAACATACACGAAATGGACAGTTAATGATTCATTTAATAAAATTGAATCCGATAAACACATCTCTACTGTCGATTCGGATTCAGTTAATAGAGCCGTAGAGAGATCCAGCAGAGACAAAGATTTTATTTCGAATGCAGTGGAACAACTGAAGGGATTAAAGTTTCCAGCATACGGGTCCCAAATTACAGATTATCTAAGAAAGAATTCTGCGAATGACGAAGTATTGGCTTTATACTTATCATTGAACGATGCCATGCTGTATCGTGACGAAAAGCAAGTTACGAAAGCATTCGAACAAAACAGCCCAACGCCTAAACAGGGAAACCAAATGACTCACAAGACAAGGACAAATTTGGAAGTCGAACAAACTAATCCAACCCATAAGCGACATGATTATCCTGAAACAGCCGCGACCGCCATGAAAAACTACCCTTGTGACCTTTGTGGACAGTCATTTCAAACCCCAGATGACCTAGTCCATCATCAAGAGTTTGAATCCAAAGGAAAATCAAACAGTAGAAACGTTAAGGTCTGAATCATAAAGGCTAGTTCAGAATTACAAGGGGAGTGCTATTACGCCGAAACATTTATCGCAATTAGGACATGAACATATAGCATACTCGAAGGTTCCCCCAGCGGGCTTCTGGCCTGTCTGAAAAGCGATTTTTGGTGCAGAGAATTCTTTTTCACATTCTGGACAGATAGCCATGATGTCTATAAAGATTAGCGGATTAAAAATGTGATCCTATTGGAGGGGTTAAAAGAAACTTTATCTTCCTCCTGCAGCATTGGAATCCGGTGAATGGCTAGAAAGAACGGATATTGTCACTGCAGGAGTC
>JBPCNB010000814.1:0-2590 GCA_051001675.1 Nitrososphaeraceae archaeon
ATACTCGCTCCTTATTGAATTCACGATATTGTGCACTGCATCTTGGTTTATGGACACTTATCGCATGATTACAATTTTTACATTCTGCTTCTACGTCTATGTTCTCTTCCATTTACTGCTATTACTAAGTATATTCCACAAATTAGTATTTCTCGAGTAGACCTAAGAACTAACTAGTAGAATTGGATAAAATCTTATCCAACCCGATTTGCGCTTAGTAATTGGGGCTGCTTTTCAATGGTCGCGGTTCTGAATCTGCCGGCCTCCTACAGAATAATTTGTGCTATATACGGATCCGCGTCATGATTGTCATATGTACTTTTATTTTTATTATTGGTATTCTCTTAAGGCACTTTAGATGAGCAATATTCAATAGTCAGTTAAGTTATTTAATACATATACTCTATCTCTATGAAAGATACCTAGTCATATTACTATATTTTTACTATTATTTTATTTCAACTGGACGATGATTAATAAAAGCGTTAATCGCCTTTGTATATATCATAAACTACTTCTTCATTACCAAAGTTTACATCTTTTTGCTCATAACTTTTTGATACTTTTATCAGAAGACGAGCTAGATGTTCTGACAAAGCATTAATTGCATCTGGAGTATGTTCTAATTGATATCTATCCGTTAACAAACATATAGAAACTACCGCTCTAGCCCTCTCTAATGATATAGGATGAAAATAGCGTGCAATATCCTTTGGAAATGAATCTAAATCATATACAAACAAATAAGCTATAGAGAAAAATATCTGCATTATACTATGCTCTTCTACTTCTTTCCTTGCTACAATTACAAGCTTCCTTGATCTGAGCTTTTTTATATGGTAGTTAAGAGATGCACCAGTTAAGCCTAACTCTTGAGCTAATTGTGCTTGTGTCATGGGTCTTTGCTTTAGTAGATCCAAAATAGCTCTACGCATGGGATCAACTAATACTTTAGCAACGTTAAGATCACTTACAAAATATACAGCTTTCATTTTCATTGAAATAACTACGAATATTTTACATTTTTATATAGCCACTTTTAAATTATGTTATCTTATCTGCTATTTTCGACCTTCATCTACTACTCCAAAACCTTGCACTCTCAACAAACGTCCCCATCGGGGTACCATTAAATTCCTATAAATATATTCTCATCAAGAATGATCTCCCTTGATTTACATCGTGGTGTTGGGTTTCGTAGCTATGGTATGTATTTTCTTGAGCACCTTTACCTACAAACCAGTTATTGCTACTTAGAGCATGTGCATATCTAATGCTAGGAACAAGGAGAATAACCAAGACATTAATAATGAGACCAGTAGTGCAAACTTAGTATAGATCTAATCATAAGTGTAAGTTTTTTTTACTGTTACTGTTATACGATATTTGATTATAGGTGTTATTTATTGTGATGTCTGTGTCCAGTAATGGGATACAGTATAAAAAAAACGTATAACCGTTTAGATATATCTAATTTTCTATCCAGTTGCTGTGTTGAATGACTAGATAGTACCTTAATAATCGATCTGCAGAATCGATTTATGGACCTATTTTCATGAACATGTTATACATATGTGCTTTTATGAGTAGCTCATTTACGATATTCTTCCATTTGATAGATATGACATGTTCACCGAATATCCTCTTTATTGATGACTACACAGTTTCAGCTGCCCATCTATGACCATAGCTCACGTTATGCTTCCATTTGTCAAGATAGCTTAACTGCTGTAGTACCACCATTTTTATGGTATAGTAGCCCATAGTTTTGATGGAAGAATTCTTTCTCACCTTGATTGCAGGATTTATGTCGTTTTCATGCAGGAACTGGAAGTTATTCCTGGAGTCGTATGCCCCATCAGCAAGTACTCTTTTTATGTTAGTAGCTGCAAGGTAACGCCACGTTCTAATCCTTCATTCTCATAACTATAAATAAGCAGAAGAAAACATTTGGCAGATTTATCTAGAATAATACGTACATGAATAGCATGTCGGAATTACAAGCAATTGTAAGAATAAATGGTGTACTACCAGATATTTCAACGTTAGGAGATAAAGAAAAGTCAGAAAGAGCAACAGAAGTCGAAAGAACCTACATGACTGCGAATAGTTCATGCTCCGTTTTTGTTGGAAATAATCTTCTACTAAAGAAATTTTTCATTTGCTCGTAGATGTTGGCCAAGGAGTAAATCGAAGCCTTGAAAAAATAGATTTTTCTTGTTTTCCTAATCTTAACAAACTAATTTCAAAATCTTGTATAGATACCGCCATTAACAAGCCAGATGCAATAGTTGTAACTCACTCGCTTGATGATCACGTTAAAGAATTACCTGTCGAGAAAGATATCTTATATTCATTCATAGGTTAATATGTGCACTCAGAGATGCAAACTTATGTGCCCTAAGCCTGCAAACTCAAATATCTTGTATGTCCTTGTATGTCACGAATAATTTTCGGACAGGATAAATATTGTCTAATTTTTCAGATTTTCAGTGTAATCGTGGATTCGGTATTACTAATATGAATTTGTTTGTTTGGGATCTCATGAAAAATTGATTCTACTACCGTTTTATAGTAAAGTGACCAATTC
>JBPCNB010000815.1:0-7256 GCA_051001675.1 Nitrososphaeraceae archaeon
TCCAAGGCCACTGCTATTGGTTGTACTTGCACTGAGCCTGTTCAGGTTAAAAAGGGTCCTTTCACGGTTACGGGCATAGCCTTTGGAAACATAAGCGTAGTCATACTATCTATGCCTTCACGAGGGATGGAAGATGTTCCTGTTGAAGTCTCTTCAAATCTGCAGGAGTATGCGCGCAACTTAGGATTTTCAAACACTTTGGTTGTCGACAGTCATAATGCAATGGGAAGCGCGTTGTCTAATGAGGAACAGCAGAACTTAATTTTGTGTGCACGAGAAACTCTTGATCAAATTAAGGTTTCTGCACGCTATCAATTTGCCGTGGGATTCGCGAGTTCTGCTCGTAGAGGTGAGGACAGCAATGATAACATACATATCGAAAACAGGGAGGACATGGGCCAAGGGGGCTTGGCCGTTATAGCCATTGAAGTAAATAAGAAAAGATATGCGATCGGATGGGCAGATTCAAATAACATGGATCGCCAAATCCGTGATGGTGTGCTGGCTGACCTAAACTCCCAGGGATTTAACATGATTGAGGTCTGTACTTCAGACACTCACTCTACATCGGGCAAAAGAACCCGGCTTGGGTATTATCCTTTAGGCAGTATCTCCGACGTTGTTGAAATCGCAAAGGTTTTTGGGAAACTCGCACAAGAAGCCTTTGCTGACATCGAAGGATGTTGCTTTGAGTTGTTATCTGTCGAATCTAACATCAAGGTCATGGGCAAGGGGCAATTCGATGATTATTCAATGGCCCTTGATAGGGCAATGAAGATCACGAAGATATTTCTCGCTATCTCAACTGGAATGGCTCTTTCAATGTTGTTAGTGACTTAAAATCAATTCTAGCAACATACTAGGACATAATCGAGGTGCTAAAAGTCCACGGTATAACTGCAACCTATCTATGACACAGTTAAGTTATTTAGTTATTGTAAACTCGCTAATATCTAATCAAAAAATGAGCTGCCTCAAAAATAATCAAGGTTATAGAAAGGATTGAAATGGATGGGGAGAGATTTGAACTCTCGGCCACCTGTGTGTGAGACAGGTATCATAACCAGGCTAGACCACCCATCCAAATTTGCAGAAACGATTTCTCTTTCTAGACTCTGAATCGAAGGTGCAATACAATCCTTATACAAAGCATATTAATAATTTTTTATAACACTCAATTGACGCAAACAAATGAAGGGAGCAGCATGGGTTCTGGCCAAGCTTAGGTGTGTTTAGGCTGTGTGCCTATTTTTGCTAGGTACCTTCACTAAACCCTTGGACGTAAATTTTCTGTTCATTTGTTAACTTGTCTATTTTCAATCCCATCGATGTCAGCTTTGCTAGGGCAATTTCTTGATCTTGAGACTTTTCAATATCATATACTAGTGGTTCCATCCTTGACTCATTTTGTACCAGCTTGAGAACTGACATAAACTGATTCGCAAAGCTCATGTCCATAACTTCAGAAGGATGTCCCTCTGCGGCAGCTAGATTCACTAACCTCCCCTCGCCTATCAGATAAATCTTATTGCCGTTCTTCAGTTCGTACTGAACAACGTGTTCGTTGATATCTTTCTTATTTGTTGAGTTGCGATCGAGCGCATCTATAGAGATCTCGACGTTGAAGTGTCCTGCGTTTGCTAGCAGGGCTCCGTTTTTCATCCGTTCAATATGCTCATCGCTAACAACACCTTTACACCCTGTTGTAGTTAAAAATATGTCACCGGTTGCCGCAGCATCAGCCATAGTGGAAACAGAGTATCCGTCCAGTTTAGCTTTAAGCGCTGCAATCGGATCTACTTCGGTTACGATGACATTCGCACCTAATCCCGAACCTCTTCTGGCTATCCCTTTCCCCACATGGCCATAACCAGCCACGACAAGATTCTTTCCACACACTAAAACGTTTGTCGCCCTAATAATTCCGTCCAAAGCAGATTGACCTGTGCCATAATAATTATCAAAGTCGTGCTTGGTCTCTGCGTCGTTTACAGCTATGATAGGGTATTTCAATTTCCCAGCCCTTTGCAATGCTCTCAACCTTACGACGCCTGTGGTAGTTTCTTCAGTGCCGCCCTTTACGGCATCGGCCGCGTGGTCCATTTCCTTGTGCATTTCCAGGGTCAGATCAGCACCATCGTCGATAGTTATGTTTGGTTTAATACTCATGGCGGAATGAATATCTTGATAATACTGCTCAGTTGAGACTCCACGGACAGCAAAGACAGCAACGCCCTCATTTTTGGCTATGGATGCTGCAACATCGTCTTGCGTGCTTAATGGATTACATCCACACCACGACAATTCAGCACCTGTCGCCTTTAACGTTCTAACCAGTACTCCTGTCTCCTTTGTAACATGCAGGCAGCCAGATACTCTGATTCCTTTGAGTGGCTGAGAATCTTCATATTTTTTTCTTAATGAAACAAGGACAGGCATATGAGCCTCTGCCCAGTCAATCTTTTTCTTTCCAAATTCAGCTAGTGATACGTCCTTGACTCGATAATCCATATGACGAAAAAAACATATTCCATATTATTATTGTTGTTATTGGTTTTTAATTCGTGGGAAGTGGCGATACTTTTGGATATCAGAGCAAGTTCCAACTTCGCATTACTCTAATAACTTGATCATCTGTCACTGGATTGAAATCTTTGTAGAACTGTCCGACAGAGCTAAAGTAGGACGGACTGGCCAAAGATTCTACTCTGTCCGCCTCATTTTTCAACGTTTCTACTACTTCTGGAGGGGAGACAGGGACAGCGACTACGAGATATTGCGCTCCCTCCTTTCGTAGCCATCTACATGTGGAAATAATAGTAGCACCGGTTGCTATTCCATCATCTACAATTATCACTGTCTTGTTCTTTATTGCATATGGAACCGGTTTCCTGTATGCTTGAATTCTCCTTCTAATTTCGTCCAGCTGCCGCTGCTTCTCAGACTCCAAGTATTCTGAAGTGACGTGTAACGCGGAGATAAGTTCATCATTGAGGAAAATGGTGCCATCTTGCATGACCGCCCCTAAAGCAAGCTCTTTGTTATCTGGCGCTCCTATTTTTCTGGCGACTACTATATCATAACAAGAGGATAATTTTCTTGCGATAATATCAGCCATCACAACTCCTCCCCTGGGTATTCCAATAACCATGAGTATGCTTCCATCAGCACCCTTTATCTCTGGCAATCCTTGTAACCTATCCACCAAATCATTGGCAGCATGTTCCCGACTACGATATATCATAGTATTTTATCAGGAAAGCTCAAGTTGTCACAAATCTGATTGATTATCGGTGTTAACCCAGCGGATTGCGCTAGGTAGCATCTAATCAGATGCCATCCTCTTGAGCATAATATCGGGCTCATAAAATTCGCCGTATTTGCTTGCCATAGTTTCAAGGGCTTGAACAACTCTCTTAATTCCAAACTCTTCTACTAAAGTGAAAAGCGGCTTTTTCAACCCCATGCCCAACTTAAGTGCTTTTTCAAGATCATTTTTGTCACAAGCACCGTTTGAGAGTAACCATGCCCCGTTATTAGCAGCCACTGCTACAAGAGCTATAGGGTCATAGGCCTGCGCTTCGCTTTCGCTTAACTGTACCCGTTCATAGCTGCCTTCCTTGCCGTAGTCGTAAAATCCCCTCCCAGACTTTTGTCCATATTTTTTTTCTGCGAAATGCGTTTCTATCATAGGATGAGGCTTGATGACCTTTTTATCTCTAGAATACATCTCCTTACTTGCCTTGTGAATAACATCGAGTCCAGTGTAGTCGGCAAGCTCAAAAATCCCCATAGGAAAGTCCATTTTAAACTTTACGGCCGAATCTATTTTTATCATTGTTGTTTTATCCCTTTCAAGACAATATGCTGCTTCATGTACCAACGGGATGAAAATTCTATTTACAATAAAGCCAACAACATCTCTCTTACAAAGTACCGGTTCCTTGCCTACTTTGTTGATCAAATCTAAAGATAGCCTAACCGTTTCGTCATCGGTAGAACGACCCGGAATCACTTCTACTAGGGGCATCAATTGAGGAGGATTAAAAAAGTGCAGACCTATGAACCGAGTAGGTCTGTTGGTTAAAGATGCCATTTCACTTATTGGTAGAGTACTGGTATTTGAAGCGTAAATAGTCTTTTCCTCAGCATAGCTATCGACTTCCGCATAGACTTTCTTTTTTAACTCCATGTCTTCCGGGACGGCTTCTATCAGCAGATCAGAATCCCTAAGCGCTTCCTTTAAATCCACAATAGGAGTTATTCTACCGTAAATCGAATCAGCGTCGTTTTGGGATAGTTTCTTCTTTTCAACGAGTTTGCCCAGGGACCATTTTATCTTATTCATAGCATTATCCAGAAAAGATTGATCAACGTCACGGAGTACTATATTATAACCGGCCTTTGAGGCGACCTGAGCAATCCCGTGCCCCATCACACCTGACCCAAGAACAGTAATTTTGTTAATTGTAGTCATTTATAAATTATCTTTATCAGGCTAGATTTTTAACGTTGCTCTGAAAACGGATTACTATTTAAGTGAACGTGCAATTAGTTTTAACAATAATTGGATCTAGAGCGCTTCACAGCCGATGTAACCAATTTGGCAGACAAGATGACAGTAGGAGAATCCGAAGAAATTATCATGAGGATGGATTTTGTAAAATCTCGCTTAATCGAATTATACAAAAGGAACGTCGTGAAAATTAATCATTCTGCAATGGAACTGGTCTGCGCGAGACACCTAATTCGCTACGATTATGCTGTAGATGTTGAAAGACAGCTGAATGATATACTAATCTGTGATCTATATGCTACAAAAGGTGATGGAGAGGCTATAGTGGAAATCGAGACTGGATTTATCCCGCCTGAGCATGCTCTGGATCCTTTATCATACTATTCGGCACGGGTTGCAAGTAAGATAGCCAGATATAGCAAGTTTGCAAACCAATTTGTGCTAGCAACACCTCCTGTAAGCGTACTCCCAATTCCAAAATTATTCAGACGTCCGCCTCGAGACCGCGGACGCGATGAAATAATAAGGGTTAAGGAACTATGTGACAGGTATTATCGTAATCCTCCTGTTAGCTTTAACGAAATTCTTAACAGCCATCTACACATGATATACATAATAAATGTGGACCAAGGAAAAGTAACTGAGATGGATATTGATTCTTACTTTGATGCAGTTGAAGGCATGGCCTCTAATAACACGATGAGTTGAATTTGTGTCTGAACAAGTATATCTGCAAAATTTCGTACTTATTACATTTCCCTTTTTAAGAGATTAAATGATTTTATGATGGTTTCGACGGATAGATTCTTATTATAACTGATATTTTCAGCTTGTAACATTCAACTCCAAAAATAACACTTTGAAAGTATATGTGTATATGCTAGGACAAGATGACCCCTCGAAATGTACCGCAGCTAAACTAATTAGGTTCGGACTGGTAGAACGAACTCGATACATCGGGTATAACACACTCCTGCTTAATCCCTTTTCTAAAGACACATTATCGAAGCAGGATGGTCTATCGTACAACTCCATGTGTGCCGTAGATTGCTCATGGGAAAAAGCCGGAGACGTGTTAATTCGGCATAGAGAATTAAGGCGCGGTAGACATAGGCGGTTACCTATGTTGTTGGCAGCAAATCCAACAAATTATTCGAAATTAGGAAAACTCTCAAGCGTAGAAGCTTTGGCAAGTTCTCTAATCATCCTTGGATATAAGGATAGAGGGATCGAGCTATTGAATAAATTCAAGTGGGGGCCAACATTTTTGATATTGAATAATGATTTACTACAAGAATATTCCGATGCTGATGGCTCTGAGACAATTATGAATGTTGAAAATGAATATTTTGGACACCTTTAAAAGACCATATTTGTAATCTTGACATGTACTTGTGAGCTAGTGAGCGGGTCACTCGAAAGAGAGGAAACTCCTCCCTCAACGCAGGCACTCGAATCAGCGATGATTAGTCGGAGACGGCTGGCTACGGAACAGAAAAGATATTCAGTCAGGTTAAAAGCATCATGATGGCCTCGATGGCCTGAGTATGAACTTGATACTGAAATGAAAATGCCGACCCGGGTGGAGCAAGGCCAAAGCGAGCGTAAGGTCCTGCACTTGCTCAGGTTGGCTGCTCAGCGAAATCCCGCCTAAAACAGAAGGAGGGTTACTGCTAGGACACAAGTACAGATTTTTTCTTGTAGGCAAGAGATACAGATTGTCGTCCGCGAAATCGGTGAAGAAACAACAAGGTGAGGCGAAAGTAGAATATTAATTTAACGATAGTTAAAATTTCAAGAATAGGTCGAAATAATAACTCTAGTCCTAATACAAACTAAAACAAGATTAATTTAATTGGCAAATTGGTTTGTTTGAACGCAAGAAGGTATTGTACAATTATAGTTGTGGAATATCCACAATGAAGATGTTCAGTCCTGTTTGCTTTTTGACGAAAGCCTTGGGATAAAGAAGAAAGTAAATTATTATTAAAGAAGAAGGATGCTAGATATTGAACAAAAGGCTGCTAGATTGAAAACATTGACTTTTACTCCCACCCAAAAATCTCTACATCTTGCTACCAAATACGGTTATGATGAATGGATAGTAAATAGGTTTTTGCAATTTATTCCTGATGCGGAAAAGTTGATGGAAAAGATGCAAGGACCAGTTCAAAAATATATCAGGACCAATAAATTGAAGATTACCAGTCAAGATCTTAAAGAACGACTTGTAGCTAAAGGATTTGAGTTAAGAAACACCATATTAGCCGATGTTTTTGAAGTCAGCACTAACAATTCATGCCTTTCCATAGGCGCGACTACTGAATACTTGCTCGGATATTATTACATCCAAGACATTACGTCATGCATAGCAGTAGAGGCACTCGACGTAAGAAGAGATCAAGTGGTTCTAGACATGGCTTCTGCACCCGGCGGGAAGACTACGTTAATCGCCCAAAAGATGAACAATACTGGTTCAATTATCGCATTCGAGCCCAATCCTAGCAGAATCAAATCATTATTATTTAATATTACTAGGTGTGGAGTAGTAAACACCTCGATTTATCAGCTTGAAGCAACCAAAGCACTTGACTTGAATAGCAACTTCGATCGTATTCTTCTCGATGCGCCGTGTACAGGTGAAGGTGTAATATGGAAGGATCCGGCCAGAAAAACCAGTAGAACTCCAGATGATATACCTGAATACTCAATTGTTCAGGAAAGTTTATTCGAAGTAGGC
>JBPCNB010000816.1:0-2020 GCA_051001675.1 Nitrososphaeraceae archaeon
AACTAATATAGTCCCTGATCCCACCGTTGTGGACATTCTCAGCCAAAATGCAAATAACACTAATGAATTTGCAGCTTTAAACCAGACAAAATCCAAACTTCCAACTGACTCGGTAAAGTTTCAAACAGCAATCTTGGTTATCTGAATTCTGGAATAACTGTTTCAATTGTAGTAACTTGTATCAATAAGGGTAGTGATTGGATCGCAAGTTATGCTATTTTTGTAAAAAACAGTATTTTAGTTTATCTTTCATAACCACCGACTCGCCCTGAGTATGTTTTACCGTTCATTTATTGTTTTCATGCGCCGTCTAGCAATGTCAATTGGTTTGATTAGCATTCAAATGCTTTCCCATAGTTATTTCATGTGACTTCGTATCCATAATCCTTTAATACTATGTAAGATTGAAAAGTGTATGGATATAAGAATATTCTTGGTTGGAATTGCCTTTGTAGTCGTTCTTTCAAGTGGAACAGAGGTACTCGCTCAAGGTAATACTACAGGGCTTGCTCAAGGTAATACTACAGGGAACAATACAGGTATCGGGTCGGCGGAGGAACTTGCAAAACTAACTGGCAACAACTCGTTCACTAATTTGACTGACATGACTACATTTAATGCTACTGGAGCAAATCTAACATCCAATCAAAGTCAAACGACAAATCAAACGACAAATCAGACAAGTAATATGTCTGGATAATCTCCACAATTTTTTTTACCGAATTACATTTGCTTCTTTTCAAAGTAACGATAGCTTTCAATCTCTTCTAGCATATGACATTATTCAACTACGCTAATGAAATATCAGAAGTATAATCAATAAATTGACTTTCATAAATTATATAAAATGGGGGCCTATTTCGTATCAATCAAGAAAGCCTTTGAATTGTCTGATATATCTAGATTTACCTTGAAGTCGTTGTAAATACAAAGGTGACTCTTGAAAGGAGTTATGTATCTTTAACTTAGATTGTTAATATGGAAATTTGTAAGTCATGATAAACGCGAGGCGTTAAGATTCTTAAACTTTAATGTTCATATTATGAATAGAATGTATGCAGAAAATAGAGAAATACGCAGTCTCATAAGTAAGTGTAGAGAAATGCGAGATGTTTCGAAAAAGTCGAAACTGTTGGAATATATCAATCATATGTTGCCAGCAGAATCAAGGATAAGACTCCCTTCACTTATCACAGGTGATGGCATTGATAATCTGTTAAGCTGGATTGAAGTAAAGATTTCACCGCCAATCTATGGACTGGCGACAGCCTAGTTGATTACCTGATCTACTCTCGGCTATAAATGAACGATGTGATAGATTACATTTTTTTGAGAATGGACGGTACCAGTTACTGCTATGCGATAGGCTTAAGTTCTAAAGTTAGTAAATGTACTTTAGCTCTTTTCATCGTCTGTTGATTGTCCTGGTTCTGGTGCTGGCTCAGGTTCCACATCGCCTGGCTCTTCTGGTTCGGGTTCCACCTGTCCCATTTCATAACAATTGTCTGTTATTGTTAACATGATATAATTGATAGCTTAAAACTATATATGCTTTATAGTAACAGGGACATGAATTACATAGAGATGACCCAACCTTTGTTAACCCTTTTAAAATCGAATCACACTACTATATAATTAGAAGAAATCGGCATTAAGGGATTCTTTTTCACTATTCTATAATCATAATAAAGCTTTGAGTCTTATCTTTAGCAGAAAAGATGTCGCTGAGTAGGCAGGTGCATTGGGATGCAAC
The DNA here is from genome assembly GCA_051001675.1 of Nitrososphaeraceae archaeon. Lineage (GTDB taxonomy): Archaea > Thermoproteota > Nitrososphaeria > Nitrososphaerales > Nitrososphaeraceae > TH5893. Next base: position 1,754 of record JBPCNB010000816.1, read on the forward strand.
TAGTGAAAGCAATTGGGATGTACAATCTTCTGGATGGAATACACCCGCATGGTTTCGCGATTTGCGGGAGCCTTTAAAATTCGAAAAACTTGCGCAGAATATTTCTGTAGATGTCGCAATCATAGGAGGAGGCATAGCAGGAATAACAACAGCATATCTCATTTCTCAATCGGGAAAAAGTGTGGTATTAATCGAAGACGGCTACATTGGGAGTGGAGAAACTGGCAGAACCACTGCACATATTACTCATGCACTGGATGACAGGTA
>JBPCNB010000817.1:0-2638 GCA_051001675.1 Nitrososphaeraceae archaeon
ATGCTATACTATAGTAAAGGATATGGGTAGATAGAAGGAAGAATGGATAGAGAAAACAAAAGAAAAGTAGATGAATCTCAAATTCAGTAAAATCCGACTTATACAGACTGAGCATAATCCAGCTCAATGGAATATGGGTGTCGATCAGGCCTTGATGACTACGGCAGAGTACTCTGTACCAGTCTTGAGACTCTATGGATGGAAGCCGTCTGCTGTTTCTATCGGATACTTTCAGAGTTTAGAAGAAGAAGTAGAGGTCAAAGAATGCAAAAAAGCAGGAGTCGATATAGTTAGAAGACTAACAGGAGGAGGGGCTGTGCTGCATGAACACGAACTAACATACTCCTTCATCACAAAAATCTATCCTACAAACATCATGGAATCTTACAGGTTAATATGTGAACCAGTTGTCATGTGCTTAAAAAATCTGGGATTAGATGCCAAATTTTCTCCCCTTAACGACATAATTGTCGGGGACAAAAAAGTATCTGGAAATGCTCAAACCAGGAGGAAAAATACATTGCTTCAACATGGAACAATTTTACTAGATGTAGATGTTGAAAAGATGTTTTCTGTACTAAAGGTTCCTTCAGAAAAAATAAAGGACAAAATGATACAAGACGTTAAAGCAAGAGTCATGGGGTTAAAAAAGACGTACGACGAAGTAGCCCAAGGGCTTCAAAACTCCTTCAGTCAGAAATTCCAATCCGAGATCTTTAGGGACGACATAAAGACAGATGAAGAAATAGAGGCTCGAATACTGGCAAAATACAAATACGGTTCAGATGACTGGAACTACAAAAGGTAAAAAAATCTGTTGTCCATTTCGATAAATTTCGATAAAAAAGACTTATTGCAATGCTTGAGATATTGCAGACAGCCATATGTATGACGCTGTAATTATTGGCGGTGGTCCTGGAGGATACACTTGTGCTATAAGGGGAGCGCAGCTAGGAGCCAAAGTTTGCCTGGTTGAGCAAAATGGCCTAGGCGGGACATGTACCCAACGTGGATGTATACCTACAAAGTATCTTCACTCATTAGGAGATATAATCAGAAGAGCAGAATCAGCAAAGAAAAATGGAATCAACGCCAAAGTTGAATTAAACTACAGCCTTTTGAAGTCTCGAATGTTTGCTACAGTTTCAAGGCTTGCTCTAGGAATAAAGCAGCTTTTGGAAACAAACGGAGTCGATCTTGTTCAAGGACAAGCATTCATAGAATCAAAAAACAAGATAAATATTGATAACGGATCTTCATTGGAAACAAAAAACATTGTTATCGCTACAGGCAGCCTTCCTGTATGTCTGCCTGGTTACCAATTTGGAGAATATATACTTTCAACCACTTCAATTCTTCAAAATGACCCTTTGCCCAAGTCGATTACTATTGTTGGAGGGGGGTATAGTGGATGTGAATTTGCTTCTGTTTTGAATGCGTTAGGCTGCAAGGTCTCTTTGATCGAAGCTCAAGATCATCTGTTACCCTTTCAGATAAGTGAAATCGGAACCTTGGTTGAAAAGTACATGGCTCTTGATGGTATTACGATAATGACGAAATCTAAATTAGAAAAAATAGTTGATGCCACTGCTTTTGTCAATGGGCGAAAAGTTGAATCAGAAAAGATCCTTTTATGCGTAGGCAGAAGACCGAATGTAAATGACGAGGAACTCCGCAAAATTGGGATAAGTCACACTGCTAGGGGAATAAATACAGATCAAAAAATGCGAACAAATATCCATTCTGTATATGCAATCGGCGATGTTACTGGGATGTATGAACTTGCACATGTAGCTTCAAAACAAGGCGAAGTTGCTGCCGAAGATATAATGCAGGCGCCTGGGATGGGCATCGATTATCGAACCGTTCCTGTCTGTGTGTTTACATATCCCGAAGTGGCATTCGTAGGAGACTTGAATGGAAATTCTGGACAATTTCCTTTAGTGGCAAGTGCGAAGGCAAATTGCTTGGGAGATACTAGGGGTGTCATTAAGGTCTTTGAAAAAGACGGAAAGTTAGTGGGAACTTATATCATTGCCTCACATGCCGGCGAAATAATTGGAGAGGCGGCCCTTGCGATAAAACTGAACTTGCCTGTCAAAGACATTTATGATACTATACATCCTCACCCCACGTTACCAGAATCATTCCTGGATGCTCTAAGGGATATTTATGGCCAATCTATTCATCTTCCCGTTACGAATAAGGCTGACCGACAAATCTAGAGTTTGAATCCCCAGCCCAACCAAACTTTTCTCTGAATAACAAACGTGGTTGATAAGCAAGTGGTCGGCATCTAACAGGAAGATCTATGCGTCACACGTTTGATACGCTAAAAATTTTTATTGCTTTAAAAATCCCTACGCTAGACGGTGTGTCATAATCAAATCATTGCCTCTTGTTTCGACGGTTACAAGAAACCCACTTGCATTAATCATTTTGGCAATGGTTCTGTATGTTGGAATTGCACTACTTATTGACATTGAAAAAGTTTCTAGAATAGCATTAAAAATTGATTACTGGACCGTTCCTCTAATTCTTACTCCAATGACTTTAGATATTTTCTTATTGGCATTTAGATTTCACAGATTGCTTCAAGCCTTGAACGTCAAAATTCCACTAGCAAAGAGTATCTTGA